>NZ_DAISHJ010000185.1:0-6342 GCF_036822615.1 Aggregatilinea sp.
TCCGGCGTATTCGTTGGCGTATCGGTCGGTGTATTACTCGGCGTATTGGTCGGGCGCGGCGTCCGGGTCGCGGTCGGTTCCGGCGTATCCGTCGCGGTATTCGTTGGCTGCGGCGTATCGGTCGGCGTATCGGTCGGTGTGCGCGTCGGACGCGGCGTGCGCGTGGGCGGTTGTGTCGCGGCGCGCTCTTCGGATGTGGCTTCCGGCGCGAACGCGACTTCCGTCGGCTCGGTGGTGGGCGTCAGAGACGGTTCCGGCGTGTCGCTGGGGGCGGCAGTCGCGCTGGCCGTGCTGGTCGGCTGTGGTGTGTCGGTTACCGTGGCGGTGGGCGTCGGCGTTTCGGTCGGCGACGGCGTGTCCGTCGGGGTATTGGTCGGCGTCTCGGACGGTGTGGACGTTGGCGTGGACGTATCCGACGGGGTGGGTGACGGCGTGACGGTCGGCGTATTGGTCGGGGTGGCGGTCGGCGTCACGAACAGGGCCGGATCGAGCGTGAAGGTCCGGTCGAAGGTCGTCTCGCCGCTCGGATCGACCACCGCGATTTGCAGGGTATGCTGGCCCGGCCCAAACGGCAGCAGGTCCAGCGCCAGATCGAACGGCTCCCCGTCCACGCGGGCGGCTTCCTGGCCGTCCACGCGGGCGATGACCGCACTCACCGGCTGCTGGGCGCGATCAACGCTCACCGAGACGGTGATGCTGCCCTCGCTGACCACTGCGCCCTCGTCCAGCCCGCTGATCGTGATCTCCGGCGCGAGATCGGCCACGGTGAAGGACGCGCTCGTCTCGCGCGAGCCGCCTTCCGCGTCGGTGGCCTGGATCGTCAGGGTATGCTCGACGCCCGGCTCGAAGTCAAACGGATCGAGCGTGAGCGAGGCCTGGACGCTGCCTTCCACGAAGGGTTCGAAGGAAACATCGACCGGCTCGCCGTCGATGAGCACGGACTGCGTGCCGATGCCGCGCGGCGCGGTGATTTCTGCCGTGAGGGTGACGGGTTCCTCGAATGCCCCTTCCGGCAGGCCGTCAAGCGTCAACTGCGGGTAGAGATCCGGCGACTCGAAGTCGCCCTGGGCGCTGGTGTCGCCCGCCATCACCTCGACGTCGTGCGCCGCGCCATCCGGTTCCAGTTCCGTGCCGACCCGGATCACGTACTGCGTGCGCAGATACGACGCCAGATAGGCATACTGCGCGGTCAGCGTTTCCGAGGTCGGCGAGAGCAGCACAAGGCCGCGCGTGGACTCGGCCAGCTCCTGCAAATAGTTGGGATCGATGCCGTAGCCGATGCCAAACGTATAAAACTGGATGTTCTGGTCCTGGGCGAGCGTCACGGCGTCTTCCGCGAAATGCGTGCTGAGGCTGCCGTAGTTGTTGCCGTCGGTCAGGAACACCACAAACCGCCGGGGCGTGTTGGCCTGCGACGCGACGTCCGCCGCGGTATAGGCCGCATCCCACAGCGCCGTCGCGCCGTCGGCGGTCAGCCCTTCGATGGCCGAACGGACCGCGTCGAGATCGGTGGTGAAGTCCTGCGCCAGCTTGACGGTCGAGTCGAAGTCGATCAGAGCGACTTCATCGGCGAGCGCGAGGTTGTCGAGGAACGCCAGCGCCGCCTGCTGCGCATTTTCGAGCGGCAGGCCGGTCATGCTCTCGCTGGTATCCACCACCAGCACGACGGAGATCGGCAGTTCATTCCCGGTGACGTTTTCGACGGATAGAATGGTGGCCGGACTGCCGTCGATGGTGATGTTGAAGTCGTCTGCGGTGAGATCGGGAACGGGGACGTTGAAGGCATCCCACACGTTGACCAGGAGTGTCAGTTCCGGGAAGTCTTCCCGGTTGATCCCTCCAATCTCCATGCGGGCAGGTGTATTCCCTGAGCCGTCCTGGGCCTGGGTGAAAGCGAAAGGTGCGAACGCGATCACAAGAGCGAGTAATCCGAGCCAGCGCCAACGCATAAGGCATCCCCCGATCTGTGTACGGTTGACTCCGCACTTTTCATTATAATGGCAGACGTGCGTTTCTCGTGCAAACTGCTGTGTTAGAGTTCGGTTTTGGGGGAATGAGGTTGAGAAATGCGGGGGAATCGCCTACAATGTGGCATTCCTCCACGCGGGGATCGTGATGGGGGTGTATGAGTCCCGGTGGGCTTCCCGGTCTTCAAAATCGGCGGCGGGTCGCGCAGAGCGGGCCGCGGTGGGTTCGACTCCCATACACTCCCGCCTTTTTAAGCGAACAGCCGTTAGCGATTGGCGGTTAGCTGAAAAGCAAAGACCTAAGCTAACGGGACAACTATGATTGTTTCCCCCTGACGTTAATGCAAAGCGCGAGCAGTGGTCACCGTAGGGGTAGAGCTTGCTCTACCCGGCTTTTGCTCAACGGGCGGAGCAAGCCCCGCCCCTACGAAGTAAGCCAAGCCTCAGCGCCTTTTCGAAATGCTGAATAGGGTGCACCTGGGGCGTATCGCAATACGCCCTACGTTGTTTCGCCAATTGACAACGGCCAAATACGGACCGCCGACTGCTAATCCTCGTCTTCGTCATTGTCGCGGCGACGGCGGCGCATGCCGAGCATCCCACCGAGGGAGCCGAGCGGCCCGGCAACGCTATCGACGGCGGCGCGGCCTTCTTCCCACTGGCCGCTGAAGCGCTTCACGTCCCACTTATCCCACTCGGACAGCGCCTTGCTGGTGAACGCCTCGATGGTGTCCTCGTCGTCGTCGGCCAGCGCCTCGCGGAGCTGCTGGAGCACGTCGATCAGCGAATCCAGGTGGCGCGCGACGTTCGCGCTGTTGCGCTTCAACAGCCCGTTGATGTCGTCGGCGCGCTGCGTGCGCAAGCCCTGCATGGTGAGCGCCATGGTCGGGTTGATCATGCGGCGGAATTCTTTCCAGCCTTCGGACTGGGTCAGCATGTAAAACGTGGCCGTGCCGAGCAGACTCGGCAGAATTTCCGTCGCGGCGATCAGCCCGTCATGTTCGGCGGGGTCCATGAAACGCGCTTTGCCGCCTATCAGCCCGATCAGGTCTTCGGCAAGCTGGATCGCTTCGCTGGGCGTGCCGATGTCAGGCGTGACGAGCACTTCCGCTTCATCGAACAGATCCGCGCGCGCGCCCTCGACTTCCAGGTCCCCACTGTAGAGCGCCTTGGCGTTGACGATCGGCGTGATGCCGACCACGTACGCGACCGGGTTGCCCTGGGGATCTTTGGGGAAAAACTCTTTGGCATAGCCGAACACCGGCACCTTGAGCAGCGACGTATCGAGCACGACCGCGCCGCGCTTGAGATCGGGGCCGAACTGTGCGTACAGCTCTTCCGTCGCCCCGAACGGCGCGTTGACGATCAGCAGGTCGGCGTTGGCGGTCGCCTTGAGCACGGCCCGGTTGAAGTTATCGATCGCGCCCATTTTGTTGGCGTCTTTCATCGGTTGGGCGCGGGGATCGCTGCCGATGATGGTGAAGGTGTGCTGTCCCTTCGACGTGCTCTGGTAGCGCTTCAGCGCCAGCCCGAACGACGCTCCCAGGCGGTCCATACCGATGATTGCAACATTCACGTGCATGGTTGTGTGTCCTCTCCCGCGCGGGCGGGTGTGTGGCGGTGTCCTATTGATACTACGCGGTCAGGGCGCGAAAAGTTGAATAGAAGCAGCGGTTAGCAATGAGCGATTAGCCAGATCAAATTGAGTAACAGTTATACGACGCCTGTAGGGGCGTATTGCGATACGCCCCCAATAACCGTTAATCGTAGGGGCGGGGCTTGCTCCGCCCGGTTATCATCGTTGCTCACCGCGAGTTTCCGTAGGGGCAATTCACGAATTGCCCCGCGTGAACAGGCATAAAAACCCTAACTCCGGTCGTCCACGGCTTGCAGCGCGCGCAGCAGGCGATCCGTCTCTGTGGACGGCGGGCCGTCGAGCAGGTCCTGATGCCGCCGGATCAGCTCGACCGTGCGCGGCGTCGATCCGGCAGCGGCGGCCATCTCCGCGCCCCAGGCCGGGTGCTGCACGCTGACCGCGAACGGTCGCCGCCAGCCATGTGCGGATTCGCTGCCCCAGGCCCAGTAACGGGACGGCGCGAAGGCTTTCACCAGCACCACCAGCACCTTTTCGGGCAGGAAAAACGCCGTGCGGATCTTGCCCACGTCGTGCAGCAGCGCGGCGGCCAGCAGATCGGGATCGTCGTGCCCGCCCGCGAGTAAGGCGTCCAGCACACGCAGACTGTGCTGGCGTTCGGCGCGGCGCATGCGGCGGTACAGCGCGAACTGGTCGGGCGTCAGGTGGCGCGCGGCGCGCGTGTCGTCCACGGGACGTGCCCATGCGCCCAGCGCCCGGAAACCCTGGTATAGACGAGACGATACGCTCACCGTCACCACCCCAGGATCAGGTTGCGCAGCGCCGTCAGCGGCGGTCCCAATACCGTCCAGAGGATGTCCAGCCGCCCGCGCGTGATGACGCCCATCATCAGCAGCAGGAGCAGGATGAACGTCGTCTCGCGCTCGTAACGCGTGAGGTCGCTGCTGTAGCGCCAGGGCAGCACGCCCACCGCGATTTTGTACCCGTCCAGCGGCGACAGCGGCAGCAGGTTGAACAGGAACAGCACGAAGTTGAACATCATGACCGTGTAGAGCACGCTGTAGGTGAAGCTGCCGAGCGACGCGTTGGCGAGCGTGGCGCGCAGAATCAGCCCGACGACGATGCCGATCAGCAGGTTCATGACCGGCCCCGCCAGCGAGACGATCACCAGCCCGCGCTTCTCGTTGGGATAAAAGGCGCTGGGGTTGATCGGCACGGGCTTGGCCCAGCCGAACCCGGCCAGCAGCGCCAGCGCGATGCCGATCGGGTCGATGTGCGCGCGGGGATCGAGCGTCACGCGGCCCTGGTAGTAGGGCGTGCGATCCCCGAGGCGGTCGGCGGTCCAGGCGTGCGCGAACTCGTGCAGCGTGAAGCCGATCAGCAGGCCGATGGCCCGGCCCAGCAGCGTTTCGAGCGATACGTTGTACACTACGCCTCCGTGGGCTTCCTGTAAGTGTCCCGTCGCGCGGATTATAGCACGCCGCAACTGCGCGCGACGATCCGGCACGGCGCGGGTATAATCGGGGATCGGGCGGTGTTGGGCCGTCCGCGAGGATAGGCGAGCGATGCCAATCGAGATTCACCTGGGCGATGTGGTCCAGATGCGCAAAGAACATCCCTGTGGCAGCCGCCGGTGGGAGGTGTACCGCGTGGGTGCGGACGTCGGGCTGCGCTGCCTGGGCTGCGGCCACCGCGTCATGCTGCCGCGCCGCAAGTTGGAGCGCGCCGTGAAGCGCGTCGAGCCGCCGGAGAAAAGTAATCAGTGACCGGTTTTCAGTCGTTAGTTAAAGCAGAGCAAAGCCGTGCGGAGCAAGCCCCACTCCTACAAAACCGCCGGGGATTTTGCGTGTCTCCCCTCTCCAACTTGATTGGAGAGGGGCCGGGGGTGAGGTTTGCCTTTCGCTTTTGCTGAAAACTGATCACTGACCACTGACTGCTAAATACTGACCACTTCCTATATGAAACGTATCGTCTTCCTGATGTCCGATACCGGCGGAGGCCACCGCGCCGCCGCCGACGCGATCCGTGCGGCGCTCGACCAACGCTACCCCGGCGCGTACACCTACGCGCTGGTGGACGTCTACCGGCGTTATACCCCCTTCCCGTTCAACCGCATGCCCGAAATCTACCCGCGCTGGGTTCGCTATGCCGCGCCGACGTGGGGCTGGAGCTACGCCTTCGCCAACGCGCACGTCCGCGACCGGCTGGTGATGGGCGCGATCAAACAGATGTGGGATCGGGGCATGCGGCGGCTGGTGGCGGATCATCCCGCCGACGTGGTGGTGGGCGTGCATTCGGTGCTGGTGCGGCCCGCGCTGTGGGCGTTGAACCGTATGGGATCGAGCCGCCCGCCGTTCGTCACCGTGATCACCGATCTCGTCAGTACGCACGCGTTCTGGTACGACCGCGACGTGGATCGCTGCCTCGCGCCGACGCAGGCCGCGTACCGGCGCGGGCAGGCGTTCGGTCTGCGCCCGGATCAACTACGGATCACCGGCCTGCCGGTGCATCCCGGCTTTGTGCAGGGGTTGATGGGCAAGGCCGAGGCGCGGCGTAAGCTGGGCTGGGATGCGCGCCGCCCGGCGGTCCTGCTGGTCGGCGGCGGGGACGGCATGGGGCCGGTCTACGCGGCAGCGCGGGCGCTCAACGCGCGTCGCCTGGATATGCAGCTCGTGATCATCGCCGGGCGCAACCGGACGCTGCGCCAGCGGCTCGAAGCGGTGCGCTGGAATCAGCCGACGACGATTTACCCGTTCGTGACCAATATGCCGGAAGTGATGG
>NZ_DAISHJ010000186.1:0-6224 GCF_036822615.1 Aggregatilinea sp.
CCAGCTCCGACTCGGCTTCGAGCAGGTCGAAGGGCGCGCGGCCCATCTCCGCCATGCTGGAGATGAAGAAGATCAAGAAGGTCATCGGCACGGCGAGCAGGTACATGATGTGCTGGTGCTGCACGATGCCTTGCAGGCTCATCGAGCCGCTGAGCAGCACCGGGACCAGCAGGGCCAGCACCATCGGGACTTCGTAGCTGACCAGCTGCGCCACACCGCGAAACGCGCCGAGCAGTGCGAACTTGTTGTTGCTGCTCCATCCGGCCATCAGCACCGCGATTTCGCCCAGCGAGCCGACCGCGACGAGGTACAGCACGCCGATTTCCAGGTCGCTGCCCGTCCAGCCGAAGGCGAACGGCACGACGACCCAGGCCAGCATCACCGAAAACACCGACAGCACCGGGGCGATGTTGAACACCCACTTGTCCGCGCCGGTCGGGATGATGTCTTCTTTGAGCAGGATCTTCACCGCGTCGGGGAAGGATTGCAGCACACCGAACGGGCCAACGCGGTTGGGGCCGAGCCGGTCCTGGAACCGCCCGGCGATCTTGCGCTCCAACCAGATGCCGAACAGCGTCCACACCAGGCCGAACGACGCGACGATCACCACGCCGACCAGCTTGGCGATCAACACCGCGAGGCCGTGTGAGAAACCAATATCTAACAGGACATCTGTCATGCCGTCATCTCCGGGAGACTTGGGGCACACGAAAAGACGGTCGGTAGACCTGCACCGTCTGACCGACCGTTTTCGCTAGACCCACTCAAGCGCGCCTTTGCGCCAGGTGTAGACCAGCGCGGCGACCAACAGCAGAATGAAGACCGCCATCTCGAAGACGGCGAATAGTCCTAACTGGCCGAACGCAAGCGCCCAGGGGAATAAGAACACTACCTCGACGTCGAACAGCACGAAGACCAGCGCGAAGATGTAATACTGCGCGCGGAACTGGATCCAGGTGTTGCCCATGGTCTCAACGCCGCATTCGTAGGTCGCGTTCTTGGCGGGAGTCGGGCGCTGCGGGGCCAGGTATTTACCAAGGACTATAGGGATGGCGGGCAGTGTCCAGGCGATTGCCAAAAAAGGCCAACAAAAATCCATTCATTCAAGTTCATAGCTTATCCCCAATGCGGCTGCCGCACGTCTGCGCAAAGCAACAGGGCGACGTTTAGTATAGCAATCGCCCCCAAGGTGAGCAACGCGCCGACGCGATGCGGAAATGAGGAACAACGCGTCTTATTCTAGCACAGCCCCTTCACACTTTTCAAAACAGATTGAAAGTATCCAGGCGAAGCCCTCCTTACGGGGGTCAATTGGCACAGCAATTGGTGATGAATGGCCCCTCTTGCCCGGTCGCCGCGCTCGGACGCTTGACAGCGGCGCGAAGGAAGGCGGCTGACGCGTGGATCGAAGTCGCACATTCACCTCACCTCTCATCCCCCGGCCCCTTCTCCTCTCTCCAACCTGGGTTGGAGAGAGGAGAAGGGGGTGAGGTCGCGGTTTAAACGGCCCACCCCGTCTACCACCCCGCGCCGCACGCGCTATAATGGGCCGTCGCTATCCGCACGCATCGTCAGGGGTCCGTATGGCTTTCCGTCCGGTTACGCCCGCTCCCGCCGAGTGGGATCAGTTCGTCGCGGGGCACCCACGCGCCCACCTGCTGCAAACCAGCGCCTGGGGCGATCTCAAGGCCGCATTCGGCTGGGAGCCGCTGCGCGTCGCCCTGCAAGACGACGCCGGGCGCATCGCGGCGGGCGCGCAGCTTCTGCTGCGGCGGCTGCCCTTCCACCTCGGCACGCTGGCCTATTCGCCCTATGGCCCGCTGGTGAACTGGGACGATGCGGCGCAGGTCGCCGCCCTGCTGAGCGCTGTCGATACCGCCGCCAAACAGCACGGCGCGGCGTTTTTGAAGATCGAGCCAGGATACTACCTGGAAGCTGATCTCGCACACAGCGGCTTCCGCCCCAGCCCGCAGACGGTCCAGCCGCCGCGCACCTATATGATCGACATTTCCGGCAGCGAGGACGCGATCCTCGCGCGCATGAACCAGGGCACGCGCCGCAACATCCGCAAGAGCGCCAAATATGAG
This sequence comes from Aggregatilinea sp., assembly GCF_036822615.1. Lineage (NCBI taxonomy): Bacteria > Bacillati > Chloroflexota > Anaerolineae > Aggregatilineales > Aggregatilineaceae > Aggregatilinea > Aggregatilinea sp. The sequence continues at coordinate 2,088 of NZ_DAISHJ010000186.1, forward strand.
GTCGAGATCCGCGAGGGCACGCGCGACGACGTGGCGAATTTCAACGCGCTGATGCACGAAACCGGGGCGCGCGACGAATTCGGCGTGCACGCGCCGGAGTATTACGCCTGCGCCTATGATCTGTTCGTGCCGCGCGGACAGGCGGCGCTGTTCCTGGCAAGCCACGCCGGGCAGGATCTGGCGGGCGTGATGGTCTTCGCGCTGGGCGAGTGGGCGTGGTATCTGTACGGCGCGTCCAGCGACCGCGAGCGGCAGCGCATGGCCTCCTACGGCGTGCAGTGGGCGGGCATCCAGTGGGCCAGATCGAAAGGCGCGGCCCACTATGATATGGTCGGCGTGCCGGATGCGGAGCCGGAGCAGCTCGAAGCGCAGTTCGAGACGCGCAGCGACGGCCTCTGGGGCGTGTACCGCTTCAAGCGCGGCTGGGGCGGCGAGGTGATCCGCAGCGTCGGCGCGTGGGATCGCGTGTACAACCCGCTGATCTATGCCGCGTATAAGCTCGCCCTGCGGCGCAGAGAAAGTAGTTAGTCGGTAGTTTTCAGTCGCTAGTTAAGGCAAAAGCGGCCAGCAGTGATGCGGTTTACCAAGTGAGTCCGGTTCTCGTAGAAACCTCACCCCCAGCCCCGCTCCAATCCGATTGGAGCGGGGAGACAGGCCACGCCCAACGGGGTTTTGTAGGGGCGGGTTTAAAACCCGCCCTGCTTTTCTACGATTTCGAACTTAAAAGAGAAAAATCGGGTAGGGCAAGCCCTACCCCTACGGTTATCAGCACCGGGCATACACTTTGAGCGTTTCGCATCAATCGACGCTCACCCGGTCCGAGAAGGAGCACACACCCTATGCCCGTCGAGCGCTTTTCAGCCGATCATCCCCTGTGGGACAGCTACCTCACGCACCTGGATCGCGTGGACATGGCGCGCTGGGTGGTCGATATGGACGGCTGCGCCAAGCCGGACATCATCTGCCTGGGCGCCATCGTGGAAGACTCGGTCGCCGGGCACATCACACTGCGCGTGCAGGACATGCGCGTGCCCGTTCCGGGGCGCGACGACGCGCAGACCACCATTCCCGGCGCGGACGGTCTGCCGCTGCGCGAGACGTTCATCAACACCTTCGCCGTGGACGTAGAATATCGCCGCCAGGGACACGGGCGCGCGCTGCAAACGGCGGCCATCGCGCTGACGAAAGCCCTCGGCTGCTACCAGATCCGCTCGTGGACACCGTTCGAAACGCCCGTCAACTACGCGACCATGATCGCGCTCGGTTACGCCGTTCACCCCGCTCTCACGACCACCGAGCACGGGCGAACTCTGGGCGGCGTCTACTTCATCCAAACGGTATAACTGCCTATGCTGCACGCCACTTCGATCACCGATCCCGCCGCGTGGAACGCCGCGCTGCGCAGCCTGCCCGCCGCTCACATCCTGCAAACGTGGGAATGGGGCGCGTTCAAACAGCACGAAACCGGCTGGCTGCCGGAGCGCCTCGCCTTCACCGACGACACGGGCCGCACGGTCGCCGCCGCGTCGATCCTCACCCGGCGCGCGGGGCCGCTGCGCGTGATGTACGTGCCAAAAGGCCCCGCTCTGGCCTACGACGATCCCGGTCTCGTCACGGACGTACTGGCCCACCTCGAACGGCTGGCCCGCCAGCGCCGCGCCGTGTGGCTGAAGATCGATCCCGACGTGATCGCCGGAACCGGCATCCCCGGCACAGGGGAAGAAGCCGAGCGCCATCCCGCCCAGGACGATCCGGTCGGGCAGCGCGTACTGGCAGCGCTGCGCGCGCGGGGCTGGCGTTTCAGCGCGTCGCAGGTGCAGTTCCGCAACACGATCACGCTCGACCTCGCGCAGAGCGAGGACGATCTGCTGGCGGGCATGAACCAGTCCACGCGGCGTAAGGTCCGCACCGGGCCGAAGAAAGACGTTACGGTCCGCAGCGCCAACGATCCCGCCGATCTGCGCACGCTGTACGACCTCTACACCGTGACCGGCGCGCGCCAGGGCTTTTTGATCCGCCCGCTCGACTATTACCGCGAGGCGTGGGCGCGCTTCATCGAGGCGGGGCTTGCGCAGGCGTTCCTGGCCGAATGGGAAAATCAACCGCTGGCCGGGCTGGTGATGTTCCACTTCGGCCCGAAGGCGTGGTACTTCTACGGCATGAGCAGCAACGTCGAGCGCAGCCGCATGCCCACCTACCTGCTGCAGTGGGAAGCGGTCCGCTGGGCGAAGGCGCACGGATACGCCACGTACGATTTTTGGGGGGCGCCAGACGAGTTTGACGACAGCGATTCGATGTGGGGCGTCTACCGTTTTAAAGATGGATTCGGCGGCACGGTCGTGCGGCACATCGGCGCATGGGACTACGTGCCCAACCCCTTACTTTACACACTTTACGAGCATGTCATGCCGCGTGTGCTGGGCCTCATGCGGCGCGCATCCCGCCAGAGTGAACAGGTTGACACACCCATTAACTCCGACTAAACTTAGGTGAGCCGGGGAAATAATAACACCTTACTCAAGCACTGGAGCGGGCATGCTATGAGTATTACTGTGTCATGGGACGACGACGCCCAGACAATTTTACGCTGGAACTTCGTTGGCATATGGACGTGGGACGAGTTCGAGCATGAACTGGCCGCTACCGCGCGCCGCATGGAAGCTGTACCGTATCCCGTCTCAGCCATTTGCGATATGACGTGCAGCGGGCCGCTTCCCGTCACAGGCAGCGCCATCAGCCACATGTGGCAGGCCCGGCAGCTTGCTCAGGAGCAGCTTACCACCGCGATTTTCGTCGGCTCAAGCGCTCACGTGCGCGCCATCATCGGGTTGTTCTGCACCATCTACCGGCAGCGCCGCGACCGCTACCTCTTTGCCTCCAGCGTCGAAGAAGCGCGTGCCCTGCTGGTCGCGCGCCAGGTCGCTTCGCCATCCGCAACTCAAATACCCTAGATCGCGTAAATATCCATAGGTGTTCGCTTGAATCTCTGCCCGCGCGGAGATCGATGGAGTGAGGGATCTATGGGCTGTCTACGTGCGCTGTTATGCATCATCTTCCCGCCTCTGGCCGTGCTCGATCGCGGCTGTGGGACGGTGATCATCGTCTTCCTGCTGACCCTGGCCGGATGGGTTCCCGGCGCGATCGCCGCGCTGGTGCTGAATTTCATGGCGGCGAACTCCCGCTAACCGCACCACCTTACCGGAGGCGCAGCGCCTCCCCACACGACGCCACCAACCGCTGCCGGGCGCGATCCGTCCGGCGGCGGTTTTTGGTTCCCCGCGCCCGGCGCTCTACCCGTTCCGGGTGAGACGTTTTCACCTCCACCCCCGAAATCGTTATAATGGTGAACAGTGCGTGGGGATGACATACCGCGAGTGAGCTGCTGTGACACGCAAGCATAAGCGCCCCTTTGGCGTCACCATCATCGCTCTGCTGCTGCTGATCAACGGCGCGTTTGCCGTCGTGCGCGGCGTGGGCGAGCTGACCGACTTCTACCACGAGCAGCGCGGCGACATCGAAGCGGGCCAGTGGCACGAGGTCACCGAGGATCTCACCATCTCCGAGGCGATCACCCTGCCGCTGACGATGCTGGGCATCGTGATGGCGTGGGGCATGTGGACGCTGCAGCCGCGCGCATGGTTCCTGACGATGGGGCTGCAAGGCATCTACCTCGCCGTGCAGTTGTACCACTACACGCGGGGGCACGCCTCCTACGTCGAGATGTTCACCAGCCTCGCCATCGTCTTTTACCTCAACCAGCGCGACGTGCAAATCGTCTTTCGCAAGCAGCCGCATCCCGCAGCCATGAGGCAGGCGCCCGATGAGCGATGATCTGACCCTGCTGCGCCAGTACGAGCCGGTTATCCGTTATACGCACGGCGAGTCGTTTTACCCGGTGGACGCGGCGTGTTACGTCGAGCAGGCGGCGCTGTGGGTGCGGCGGCCCTATTCGCCCGCCCGCGAGATCATCCCACACGGCGGCCTGACGCTGCACGGGCTGGGCGATCTGCTGGTCGATGATCACGACCCGGACGGCCTCTACTTCTTGCAGTTCGTGAGCCCCCTGACCGGGCGGCAGCTTCAGCGCGCCCTGATGCAGCGCGCGCGCCCCCCCTTCGCCGCGCGTGGGCGGCTGGC
>NZ_DAISHJ010000187.1:0-6084 GCF_036822615.1 Aggregatilinea sp.
CGCAGGCGCGGCAGCTGGTCGTCCGCGACGTCCGTCTCCGGCGCTTCCGGCGCGGGCGTGACGCGCAGATCGGCCTGCAGGGCCGTCAGGGCACGAATCGCCTCGGCGGCCTCGACCAGGCGCCCTTCGACCGCATACAGGAACGGCGATCCGCTGTCCCGCGCGAGGCCGCACACACCGCCGCTCACCGTCTGCTCGACGGCGAGTCGCTTCGCGAGGGCCACGTCCGGTACGCTGAAGATGGTCTTCGACTCCCCGCCCTGGTATTGAATGACGTTGTACATGATCAGTCCTCCACCACCGGCAGCTCGGAGCACCGGCAATTGACAATTTCCTTCAGGGGCGCCCCGTGACTGCCGTCGAGCGGGTGATCCATCTTGTAGCCACCCACGTCGAACGGCTCGTCGATAGCCCGGACTTGGCCGTTAGCGTCTCGATGGTTAGGACGCTCTCGGCCATCAACGGTTGCGCTCCACTCGTGCTGGGTGACACCCCACTCCCCAAACAGCTGGTGATTGCCGACGCCCAGGCTGCGCATCGTTTCCGTGCGGGCGATCATCTCGCGCCGGTACGGGGGCATGCGCTGCTCGAACCACTCGAAATCTGCCGCGGTCAGGTCGCCGTCCATGTACTGTTGGAACAAATCCTCCAGGCGATCTTCCATCTCGGAGACCGTCCAGCCCTCGCTCATCGCCTGCGCGATGATGGCCTGGACATCGTTTTTCGTGGTGTCGTTGATCTCCTGGGCAAACACGAGGGTGTAATCCTCGAACCAGGCCTCCGCCCGCAGGTTGCGAATATCGAACTGCACGCCCAGCGCGCCGGCCCAGTTCTCGCCGGATTCCTGCATGATGCCTTCCATCAGCGGGATGAACTGCTCGCGCCAGTTGGTCGCCCCCTGTTCTTTGAGGTAGTCGAGAATGTCCCCCTCGATCTCCGTCCAGCGCGGTGACGCCTTACGCTGGCGCGCGGCCTTCGCGCCCTCCTGGACCAGAGCCAGGCACTCGCGCCGGTCCTGGTCGAAACACGCGCGCGCCGTATCACCGAACCGCTCTTCCCAGTCCACCGCCAGCCGGTCCATTTTGGTCGCCATCGAGTCACGGTCGTAGGCCTTCAGGTGTCGCGCCCCGGCCCGGCGCTTGCTATCGGCCCGGTCGTCGCTCGTCGCATCGGCGTTGTCGCCTGCCGGGGTTGCCGCCGGGAGGGCGTCGGCGCCACCAACTGGCACCATCGTCTGCGGCACGTAGCCGATATCCCCCGTGGCGAGCGCGGGGGCGGGCAGTCCCGCCGTCTGCAGCGCCACGTTGGCAGGCACGCCCATCTGGAACATTTTCCAGGCCGCCTCGGCCAGCCCCGTCACGTCACGGCGTAAGGCGGGGACCTGGGAGCGGTCGAAGTCGACGAATGCGCCGTCCGGCGCCGCGAGGTAATACTGGCCCTCGTCGGCGATCAGGGCCTGCTCGGGCACCAGGGTGTCTTCCCAGGTCGCCTGGCGCGCCTGCGCGTAGTTGCTGTAGGTGCCGTGCTTGAGCCCGACCCGGGCACCGATGAGGATCGGCGCGACGCCGAACGGCCCGAGGATGCGTGATTCGTTGCGCTCGTCGAGGGACTCGAAGCCCATCTCTTCGAACGTGCTGGCCACGCGCTGGTACTCGCCCGACTGGTCGAGCACCCCGACCTCGCCCCAGTTGTCCACGCCGCCGTAGATTTCCTGCCACCGGCGGCGAATACGTGCCATCTCGTCGTCGTTCAGCGGTAGCGAGGACTTGATCAGCCCCTGGAACATGGCGCCGCGTTCGAAGAACACTTTGAGGTAGCGCGTGATGGCGTTGTCGACGTCGCCGGACCGCGCCAGCGGCGACAGCGGCGACAGGCCGTACCCGAGGCCGTGCATCGGATCGCCCGGCGATGGGAACTTGATGTGCATCATGTCCTGCGGCAGGAAGGGCACGCCGTCGCGCTTGCTCTTGCCCTCGGGCACGAACAGAAAACCCTTGATGCCAATCTCATCGTCCGGCACGATGAACACGCGGTCCGGGCGCAGCAGGTACATTGCCTCCGGCAGCGCCTCGGCACTGGGCCGTTTGAGGGCAATGTAGCAGTTGCCGCCCAGGTTCCAATAGACCGTCATGGCCTGGATGAACTCCGACCGGCTAGTGAACGGGTTCGGGCGCGCCAGCAGCTGCGACAGTGGGTGATCGCGGGGCGCAAGCTGGCGCTCGTCCGGCGTGCCCAGGTAGGCGCGCAGCGGCGCGAGCGACATGGCGCGCGCCTTCCACATCAACGCGGAGTAGATCAGCGTGTTGAGGTTGAACCCCTCGTTGATGTAGCTGTCGAGGTTGATCATGTGCCAGGCGGGATCCCCACCGAGAGACGGAAAGAGCATCATAGCCGCCTGCTTGCGCCCGTCCGGCTGCGACCGGCGTCGAAACAGCCGCCTGCTGAGTGACTGGATCATCCGAACACCGTCCCTCGCTTGCGCGTCTTGCCTACGATGGCCAGCACGTAGCTGTCCGCCAGGTCGTCCAATTCGCCCTCGGGGGCGGCCAACGTCGAGCGCCCGATGCTGCCGAGCTGGTAAAAGGTCCGCTCGCTGTGCAGCGTGGTCTCCTGGTGCATGAAGGCCGCGGCCCCGTCGTCGTACAACATCACCTTACCCGCCGGGGTGTTGTGCCAGCCCTCGCGCTCGTCGAAGCCTGGCAGGACCCGCAGCGGGGACCGCGACTGGAGATACGCAATGACGGCGTGGCCGTGATTGTTGCGCTCGACCATCACGTCGGCCCGGTTGTAGAACTGGCCGATCCGGTCGATGTGGCCCGGAAACACCGCCTTCGGCTCGTACTTCCCGGCCAGCATGGCGACTTCCTCGCCGGTCAGCGCGTCCAGGACCGTCAGCGCCGAATCGTTCGAGGCGGGCAGCCCTTCTGCCGGGTCCGCGCCAATCACATACCGGTGTCCCGGCTCCGGCAGCCGGTAGATGTGCAAGGTAGGAATAGCAGGCACGCCTGCCGGAATCTCCTGGTGCCCCTCCCCCACGACAACCAGGGGGTCCATCCGGGCGTAACACTGCGCCAACCAGGCGGGCGCGATGCGTTTGTCCAGCGTGCGCGCCGACAGCGCGTCATCGTCCGTCGTGGGGTACTGTTCGTGCAGGTCGTCGAGCGACCCGGTCGACGTCTGGACGTCCGCCTTCTCGCGTTCGTACCACGCCTGGTCGCGGCCCGGGTGCACGTACCACGGCAAAAAGACGGCAGTCCAGTTGTTGAGCCGGGCCTTCGCCGCCTTATAGAGCTTTTTGAACAGCGACTGCGGACGGTTTTTGTCGGGGCGGGAGAGCAAAATCATCTGGCCACCGTTGGCGATGGTGGGTTTGACCTGCGACATGATCGTGTCCTGGTTGGGGACCAGGTCGAACTCGTCGCACAACACCACGCTTGCCGTGTACGAGTCGCCGCCGGTAGTCGGGAAGGCTTTGGCGCGCGATCCGTTCGATAGCTCCCACTCGTGCGCGCTGTCGGTCACGACCTCGCGGCACTGGAGGAACGCGGGCAGCCGGCTGTACATGCCCTTGAGTCGGAAGTCCAATAATTCGATGGCCTCGTCGTCTCGCTTGGAAAACAGCAGCGCCGTGGCCGCGGCGCGAAATAGCATGCGGTGCAGGATGTGCCCCAGGGCAAGCCAGGTCATTCCGATCTGGCGCGCCTTCAACGCGATGGTGTTTGCGCCGGTGGCGAAGATATCCAGGACTGTGAGCTGCGCGGGCCAGAGCCTAAACGGAACCCAGTCCGCCTCGACCGCGTCGTAGATCAACACGTACATGTCGATGAAGTACGCCTCGTCTTCGTAACAACGTACCCACTCGCGGGCCTGCCACTCGGTCAGGTCGGCGTCAATGGTTGGGGCGGTCGCCAGGGCTGCCAAAGCGTTCCTGCCTCCAGGTGATGAGATCCTGCTTTGCGTCCTGCCACAGCCGGGCCAGATCGTCGCCGGTCAACCCGCCGGTGACCTCGCCGCTGTGGTTGACGTTGTCGGTAAACAGCTTGTGATATCGACCAATCTGCACGAGCGCCGCCTGGGCATCGTATAGTTCCACCTCGGGCCGCCCTTCGCTGTCGTACTTCAGCTTTTTGATGAGGTGCTCGCGCCCCTCTTCGATGCAAGCCTGCACATCAAAGCCGGGCGCCAGATCCACACCAAAGCGATCTAGCAGGGTGGCCTCAGTGGTCGGGCCGTGATCGCGCAGCTGAGCCAGGATGCGTGCCTGTTCCGGCGAGGCATCGTCGGGGTCGTCCGTGACGGCCAGGATATATGTCACTACGCCAGTCTTGGCATCGGTCTCCTGACGCACGGCGCCCTGACTGATCAGCAGCTCCAGCGCGACCGCGTAGCTGTGCCCGACCACCCGACGTGTGGTCAGGTATTGACTGCCCTCGTTGCGCGCCTGCTGGGCCAGTCGGGCCAGGACCTCATCCTTTTCCATCGCAATGTCGCTGATGCGCGCCTTGATCGCCGCCTGGATGTTAGCTTTTGTTAGCAATCGGGAGGCGGTCACGCGAAGGCCGGGCCCGTCCTTGTATCCCGCCAGGCGCGCTGCTTTCGTGGCATTCCAGGAATCGCAGTAGTAAACGACAAAAAGCTGCTCTTTTGGGGTCAGCTTTTTGTGCTGCTGGTCCTGCGTTCCGGTCGCCACTAGCGCGCCTCCTCGCTGGCAGACGCCAGCACATGGCCGATCAGCACCCGAGCGGGAGCTGGATCGCCATGTAGATGAGGATGAAGGTGGTCAGCATGGAGGCTCCTAAAAACGAAAACGACAGCACGCACCGGCGCGCTGTCGCCTGGATGACACGGCGAGGTACAGCGACCTCGCTCCATTGCAAACCACCGGTGATCAGCCGGTGGGGGATGGTACTGCGAGAACAGATACGTTAGCGCGGCTCTCTGCTCTCGCCGGTGCCGCCTGTCCGCGCGCGGCTGTCTCTACCCTGCCAGCACCTGCCCGGTCGGTGTGCTCTGGCGCGCTGTCCGGGCCCGCAAAATTTATTGAACCGATCCCCACCCTTGCCCCGTGCCACAAACGTTAAGGAGTGTCTATGCGGTCCGGCCACCGGCGAGGGCCCGGGCGTTGTAGGGGAGTTGACCTTTAGCGTAGCATATCCGGGTGCGGCTGTGCAGTCGGCAATGTTATCTATTAGATCTATCGCTCCGGGGCAATCCACTCCGACCCGACGACGATCAGCTTGCCATCTTCCTGGCGCAGCCGCCCATCGATGATCAGCTTCATGACGTGGTGATAAGCGGTCGAGTAGTAGACCCCGAACGCTTTTGCCACTTCGCGGATGCTGGGCGTCGGACCGTCTTTCTCGTCCGCGTAGGCACAGATGAAGTCGTAGATATCATCCCGGCGCGATCGGCTTCGTGGGGCGCGCTGTGGGGCATCCCAGGTCACGGTTAGTTGTCCCAACTGCCACGGTCCGTGAGCCATAGTCGCACGCGAGCTGCGCGCATTGCCCGTATCTTCCGCGACCACGAGTGTGTAGGAGAAGCGCCCAGGACCTTGAGTTCCGCAACCCGCGCGTTTTTTTCCACCTGTCGCCTCCACAATAAGGTATTAATTTGTCGCTTGGTCAGATCGCCCATCACGCCCCTCGCTCAATACGTGAAGCTCCGATCAATCAAATCCGCCGCCTCTTTCCAGTCCTTCGGCTCGTAAGCGACCTGGCGAATGCACCAGCGTCCACCCATGATGTTCGCATGCCATTCCATGTTGCTGTAAATCCATTCGAGCGAGTCCGGCGTCATGTCCTGGGCGTACTGCTGCGCCCCCTCCAGCGTGCCCCACACCCCCACGGTGACCAGCCGGTAACTGGGCCCGGACGAATGCAAGACGAAGACCGTAGATGGCATCTCACTCCTCACTCCCGCCATCTGAAGCGGCGTGCTCAGACGCTCGACGCAAGCATTCGGGGCAAATATCTTTCAGTAACCGCTCTTCGAGGTTGATGTACTGCCTCCACCTCTCCAGGCGTGGGGAGGCGGTCTTACTCCCGCACGTATCGCAGACAGTCCATTCCATAGTGAACCACC
>NZ_DAISHJ010000188.1:0-5976 GCF_036822615.1 Aggregatilinea sp.
CCCCGACAAATCCTGTGGATGACTGCCCCACCCTGATTTTATTCTCCTTCCCTCCGCTTGCGTGGGGGAAGGGGTGAGGGGATGGGGGGTGTTTTTGTCTCTACTAGCGGCTGCGCTTGAGGCGCACGTCCGCGTAGACCGCGATCACCAGCACGATGCCCTTCAGCACGTACTGGTAGGCCGCGTCGGTGTTGGTCATTTGCAGACCGTTGCTCAGGCTGGTCATGATCAGCGCGCCGACGATGGCCCCGAAGACGGTGCCTTCACCGCCGAGGGTGGACGTGCCGCCCAGGATACAGGCCGCGATGGCGTCCAACTCGTAGCCCTGGCCCGCCGAGATCGTGCCGTAGCCCACGTACGAGGCCAGCGTCACGCCGGACACGCCGCACAGGAAGCCCATCAGCACGAAGATGGCGAAGATGTTGCGCCGGATGTTGATGCCGGACAGCTTCGCCGCGTCGCGGTTGCCGCCGATGGCGTAGGCGTAGCGGCCAAAGCGCGTGTTGTTCGAAAGATAGGCGACCACCACCACGACGATCATCAGCAGCAGCACGGGGTTCTGCATGCCCTTGTACTGGTTGACGAGGTAGACGTAGCCCAGCACCAGCGCCGCGAAGAACGCGGTCTTGAGGATGTCAATGCCCAGCGGCGGCAGTTGGAAGTTGTAGCGCTGCTTCTTCTGGCGGTTGCGTAGCATCGCGTAGAACAGGAAGACCACCGTCACCCCGGCGAGAATCCAGCCGACATTGGCCGATAGATACCCCTGCGCGATCTCCGAGAAGGTCGGTTGGTTGGCCGGGATCGTCTTGCCCTTGGTGACGAGCAAGATCGCGCCGTTCAACAGCCACATGCTGCCCAGCGTCACGATAAAGGCCGTGACTCTCAGATAGGCGATGATATAGCCCTGGATGATGCCGATGACTAACCCTACCCCCAGGCCAATCAACACCGAGAGCGACGCGACGACGAACTGGCTGTCAAAAGCCTGGGTGAGGTGGTTTGCCTGATAGTAGGCCACCACCACCGAGACGAATCCGGCGAGCTTACCTACTGACAGGTCGATGTTCCCCGTGACGATGACCAGGACCATCCCGACCGACAGGAAGGCGGTGACCGTCATTTGCCGGAACAGATTCGAGAAGTTCTGCGGCGTCAGGAAACGGCCATCCGTCTTGTAATAGAAGTAAGCCCAAATCAGGATCGTCGCTCCGATGAGCGTATAGGTTTGAATGTTCGCGCGCAGCATCTTCGCGATGGCAGATGCCGCACTCGACGATTTTGATTCAGATGGGAATGGGACCGACGTTGAACTCACGATAACCGCCTTTCAAAAAGTGTGCTCTAAGGGTGGCCGGTCAGGCTGTTCCGGTAGCCAGGGCCATGATCTTTTCTTGCGTAACGTCCTGGATGTCGAGCGTTCCGGCGGAGCGGCCTTCGCACATGACCATAACGCGATCGCTCATACCCAATACTTCTTCAAGCTCACTGGAGATCATGATGATGGCGATACCCTGCTTCGCCAGATCGTTCATAAGCTTGTAAATTTCGTACTTGGCACCCACGTCGATGCCGCGCGTGGGATCGTCCAGAATGAGCACTTTGGGCTTCGACATCAGCCACTTGGAGATGACGACTTTTTGCTGGTTGCCGCCCGACAGCGAATCGACGGGCACATTCAGGTTCGGCGCTTTGATCGCAAGGCTGTGCGCGAACTGCATGCTGGCATTCAGCTCGGCGTTGTCGTCGATGCGCAGCCACGAGGCGAACTGGTCCAGGTTGGCGAGCGAAATATTCTTCAACACGGACTGCATCAGCACGAGGCCGTGCCGCTTGCGATCTTCGGGAACCAGACTCAGCCCGGAGAGCATCGCCTCGCGCGAGTTGTGCGGCCTCAGCTCGCAGCCTTCGAGCATGATCTTGCCATGCGTGATCTTGCCGTATTCGCCAAACAGGGTCATGACCAGCTCGGTGCGGCCCGATCCCATCAGCCCGGCGATGCCCAGGATCTCGCCCTTGCGCAGCGTGAACGAAACGCCCCGCAGCACTTCGCGGTCGGATTCGGGATCTTTGGCGTGCAGGTCGTTGACCTCGAAGATGACGTTGCCGGGGATATGGTCCCCCTTGGGGAAGCGTTCTTTCATCTCGCGCCCGACCATGTAGCTGACGAGCTGCTCGCGCGTGAGATTCTCGATCGGCTGCGAGGTGACGACCTTGCCGTCGCGCAGGACGGTGATCGTGTCCGTGATGCGGAAAAATTCCTCAAGCTTGTGCGTGATGTAGATGCACGTCACGCCGTGATCTTTCAGCGTGTGCAGGATCTCCATCAGCTTGTCGATTTCAGCTTCAGTCAGCGCGCTGGTCGGCTCGTCGAGGATGAGCACCTTTGCATCTTCGGAGAGCGCTTTGGCGATCTCCGTCATCTGCATTTTGCCCACGCCCAAAAACTTGACGATCGACTGCGGCTGGATGTCCAAATTATATTTAGTCAGAAGGGCCCGTGTGTCGGCATAAAGCCGGTCCCAGTTGATGGCCCCGCGTTCGACGGGTTCTCTGCCCAGAAAGATATTTTCCCCGACCGTCATGTTGGGAATAAGGGTAAGTTCCTGGTAAACCGTGGCGATACCCTCTTTGCTGGCCTGCTGGATCGCGCCATGATCCAGCTTGAGGGGCTGCCCATCGTAGAGAATCGCTCCCTCATAATCGCCTGTCGGATACACACCCGACAGGATCTTCATCAAGGTTGATTTCCCGGCTCCGTTTTCACCACAGAGGCCGTGGATCTCACCGCGACGAACTTTTAAGGACACATCGCTCAGTGCTGTCACCCCGGGGAACGTCTTGGTGACGTTGATAAATTCGAGGATGATGTCGTTGGTGTCATCCGCCATAGATTGCCTGTCCTTGCTTGCCAAAAAGGACTTCCCTGTGTCAGGCAGTGACTGCATCGGCAGGGAAGTCCCATTTCTTCAAACGTCAGCTGGGGCTATCGTCGATTCCAGAACTCCGGAACCGGTCCGATAAGGCTAGCTGGCAGCTTCGGTTGCTTCCGCGGTGGGGAGCGCCGGACGAGGAGGACGCTCGTCTTCGGGGATGTCACGATAGACGTCGTCGTAGGACTGGAAACCGCTGGCGACCACGAGGTCGTAGACGTTGTCCGCGTTCACCTGCACGACGGGCAGGAAGTAGGCCATGACGGAGCCTTCCTGGGTGTCGTCGTTGGTCAGTTCGGCCATCGTGTATTCCTGCAGGTCAGGAATGTCTTCGCCCTTGAGCAGCTGGTCGATCAGGTCCACGGCCAGCGGCGACAGGTTGCGGATATCCTTGAGGATGCTGACGGTCAGCTCGCCCTTGACGATGCTGTTGCAGCCGTCCGCCGTCGCGTCCTGACCGGAGATCGGGACCACACCGGCCAGTTCCTGGGCCTTGAGCGCCTGGAGCGCACCGAGCGCCGTGCCGTCGTTCGACGCCACAACCGCATCGATCTCGTTACCCTGCGCCGTCAGGATGTTTTCCATGATCTTCAGCGCGTTCACGGCGTCCCAGTTGTCAACCCACTGGTCGGCCACGACTTCGATCACACCGGAATCCACGTACGGCTGAAGGACTTCGTCCTGGCCCTTGCGGAACAGGATCGCGTTGTTGTCGGTGGGGCTGCCGCCCAGCTTGACCAGCTTGACGGGGTTGTCGGCGGTCCATTCGCCACCGTCGATGTCCAACGCGGTGAGGACGCCCAACGCCTGCTGGCGGCCCACTTCGACGTTGTTGAACGACAGGTACGCGGCGATGTTGGGCGACTTGATCAGGCGGTCATAGGCCAGGACCAGCACACCGGCGTCCGCAGCGCTGTTCACGGCGGTCGAAACGGCGTCACCGTCTTCAGCGACGATGATCAGGGCCGCGACGCCCTGCGAGACCATGTTATCGATCTGGTCATTCTGCAGCTTAACGTCGTGGTTGGCTTCCTGGGACAGGACTTCGTAGCCCTTGTCTTCCAGCAGCTTGCGCATGAGGATTTCTTCGTTCTTCCAACGCTCGGTGGCGAAGTCAGAGAACGACAGACCGACTTTGATCTTGTCCTGGGCCCGGACAACCGAGCCAGCCATGCCGAGGACCATGGAGAAAACAACAAGGATTACTGCGAGACGCGCCAATTTGCGATGCATCATGAACTCCTTATTAGTATGTCTATTTAGTGCCAGAATTGTTTTGGAAATGGACGGAATGTGCTGGTGTCACCCCCTTCTTCTTTGGCCCCAGGCTTGTGCGGCAATAGCATCAATATGAAACTGAAAACTCAGGCATAAAGGTAATAGTACTCTATTGCTGCGAATCGTCAAGCACTTTGTGAACGTTTTCAAAGCTATTTGAGGAAATTCACCAAAACGTGGTTCTGGCGTCTCTCTGGGGCCTTGAGCCGTTCACAACAGCGTGCAGTATAGATGAGAACCGTGCGCAGCGCCATTCGGGCGTATACGGCGTTCCCGGGACGGGCAGGGGATCCGGCGTCCAGGGAAAAAACACTCCTCCACCCTAATGTGACCACTTCCATTTCAGAAAGAATCGTCCGAATCAAGCCGCTACCGTCAGCGCTACCTCGTCAAGTACCGGGTTGACTCTTAGAACGACAAAAAAGGGTGGCGGCGCAAAGCCGCAGCCCGAATTTGGACGGATCTGGCGCAATTTACAGCCGCAGACTCCCCCACATAAAAAACAAGAGCCGCTGCCTGCGACTCTTGGAAACTGCCCACGTGGACCTGCCGGAACGCTGCCGGATTACGCGCCGATCAGCCGCATGTCAGGATAGCGCGAGCCTTCGGGGATGGGGAGGGCGCGCAGCCGGGCGAAGTCGTCTGCGATCAGAACGATTCCGGCGGACGCGACGTTTTCTTCCAGGTACTTGATGCGGCGCGTGCCGGGGATCGGCACGATGTCGTCGCCCTGCGCGAGCACCCAGGCCAGCGCGATCTGCGCCGGGGTGGCGTCTTTTTCGGCGGCGAGCGCTTCGATTTCTTCGACCATGCGCATATTCTGCCGCAGCGCGTTGCCCTGGAAGCGCGGATTGTTGCGCCGCCAGTCGTCGGGAGCCAGATCGTCGAGCGAGTCGATCTTGCCGGTCAGGAAGCCGCGCCCCAGCGGGCTGTACGCGACGAGCGTGATGCCCAGTTCGCGGCAGGTGGACAGGATCTCGCCTTCCACGTCGCGCGACCAGAGCGAATATTCGGTTTGCAGCGCAGTGATGGGGTGTACGGCGTGCGCGCGGCGGATCGTTTCCGCGCCCGCTTCGGACAGACCGATCGCGCGGACCTTGCCCGCCTGCACGAGCTCGGCCATCGCGCCCACGGTGTCTTCGATGGGCGTTTCGGGATCGACGCGGTGCTGGTAGTACAGGTCGATGGTGTCGATGCCGAGGCGCTGGAGGCTGCGGTCACAGGCGGCTTTCACGTAGTCGGGCCTGCCGCTGACGCCGCGCCCCGCGCCGGTTTCAGGATCGCGCACGAAGCCAAACTTGGTGGCGATGACGACCTGATCGCGCTTGCCCGCGTCCACGATGCCCTTTTTGAGCAGGCGCTCGTTGTGCCCGTTGCCGTAGAGGTCGGCGGTGTCGAGCAGGGTCACGCCGAGTTCCAGGGCGCGGTGCAGCGTGGCGATGGACTCGGTCTCATCGGAGGGACCGTAGAATTCCGACATGCCCATGCAGCCGAGGCCGATCTGGGTGACGGTCAGGGCGCTGTGGCCCAGTGATACGGTTTTCATGGTGTCATTCCTTCCACTTCTTCAAGGGTTTTCATAGCCAGAGCCAGCATACTCCTTCGAGTACGCTCGAAGTCAAGAGAGGCAGTTATCAGTCGTTAGTTTCAAGTTGTAAGTCAAGCGCAGGGGCGAGGGGAAACAAGCATGCTCGTGTAGATCCGTAGGGGCGGGGCTTGCCCCGCCCGTTGAGGGAAAAGCCGGGTAGGGCAAGCCCTACCCCTACGG
>NZ_DAISHJ010000189.1:0-5967 GCF_036822615.1 Aggregatilinea sp.
GGTTACGCGCTGCCCACGGCGACGATCCGCCTGTGGGAAGCGGGGCATCCCGTGCCGGACGAGGCGGGAATGTCCGGCGCGCGGCACGTGGTGGATCTGCTGCGCGAGGCTGGCGCGCGCGATCTGGTGCTGTGCCTGATTTCGGGCGGCGGATCGGCGCTGCTCACGCTGCCGGTGGAGGGCGTTACGCTGAGCGATATCCAGGCGCTGACCCAAACGCTGCTGCGCTCCGGCGCACCGATTCAGGCGATCAATACGCTGCGCAAGCACCTGTCGCAGGTGAAGGGCGGGCAACTGGCGCGGCTGGCGCACCCGGCAACCGTGGTGTCGCTGATTCTGTCGGACGTGGTGGGCAGTCCGCTCGACGTGATCGCGTCCGGGCCGACCGTGCCGGATACGACTACTTTTGCGGATGCGCAGGCGATTCTCGACCGGTACGGCATCCGTGAGGCAATTCCGGCGTCGATCCGGCAGCACCTGGAGGCGGGCGCGGCGGGGCAGGTGGAAGACACACCCAAGCCGGGCGATGCGGCGTTGGCGCGCGTGCAGAACGTGATCGTGGCGGACAATGCCGTCGCAGCGCGGGCCGCGCAGACGCGGGCCGACGCGCTCGGATTTCATACCCTGCTGCTCTCGACGTTCGTCGAGGGCGAAGCGCGCGAGGTGGCGAAGGTCGCCGCGGCGCTGGCGAAAGAAGTCGCCAGCAGCGGGCACCCGGTTCCGCGCCCGGCGTGTTTGCTGATGGGCGGCGAGACAACCGTCACGGTGCGCGGTGACGGCAAGGGCGGGCGCAATCAAGAGCTGGCCCTGGCGGCGGCGCTGGAGATCGCGGGGTGGGGTGATATCACGATCGCGGCGCTGGCGACGGACGGCAGCGACGGCCCGACGGATGCGGCGGGCGGGCTGGTGGACGGATCGACGGTGGCGCGGGGCGATGCGAAAGGGCTGGCGGCGCGTGCTGCGCTGGCGGCTAACGACGCGTATCCTTATCTGGAAGCAGTCGGGGATCTGCTGGTGAGCGGCCCGACCAACACCAACGTCAACGATCTGACCGCAATCTTCGTGTTTGACGCGCCGGAATCGGGAAAATGAGCGGCATCGTTCCCGGCATGGCGGGCGATTGTCCACCGATTGCATGGCGCTTGCCTTGGGGCGGACAACTTGCCCCAAACAATGTTAACATATACCTGTGAGAACCATGAAAATGGAGGCTATGATGAAAGCTTTGCGTTGGATGCTGCCTTTGGCGGCAGCAGTGTTGGTATTGGGTGGCGTATTTTGGGCATCGCAGGGTCAGTTGGCGTTTGCCCAGGGGGGGACAGAAGAACCGGCGGACGACGAAGGTCCGGGTCCTGTTGTGTTTGCATCCGACCGGCTGGGAAATTATGACATTTTTGTGCTCAATCCTCAGACCGGGCAGCTTGACCAATTGACCGACGATCCCGGCATGGATATCGAGCCGGTCTGGTCGCCGGATGGCGAGTACATTGCGTTTTCGTCCGACCGTGACGGCGATTTTGAGGTCTACGTGATACGCGCCGACGGGACGGATGTGGTCAAACTGACCGGTAACGAGGCGGAAGACCGCGAGCCGAAGTGGCAGCCCAACGGCGAGTGGCTGACCTACGTCTCCAACGCGAACGGCCAGTGGGACGTGTTTGTGGTCAGCGCGGACGGCGCGGAAGTTCGCCAGTTGACGAACGACGTCAACGACGAGCGCATCCCGGGCAGCGGCGGCACGGCGGAAGCGGGCGAAACACCCGAAGCCCCGGCGGCAGAAGCCACCGCGACCATCGCCGCACCGACGCCGACCGTGCCCGTGCCGGATGGTACGGTGAACACGCCGCGCCTCAACATGCGCTCGAACCCGGGCGAGGGCGCGTCGGTCCTGGCGCAGCTTTCGCAGAGCGACCCGGTTGATGTAGTGGGTCGCCTCGCGGACAACTCCTGGCTGCAGATAGTCGCTTCCGGCACGACCGGATGGGTATACGCGCCGTACGTCACGCTGACGATCGATTTGGGCAGCGTGCCGGTCGTGAACGCGCTGTACATGCCCGCGCCGACCGCGACGCCCGTGCCGCCGACGGCGGTTCCGGTCACGACGATTCCGCCGACGTCTGCTTCTGCCACACCCGTGATCTCCTTCACGGTGGATCGTACCACCATCACCAGCGGCGAATGCGTGAACTTCTCGTGGTCCACGGCCAACATTCAGTCCGTGTACTTCCAGGGCACCGGCGTGGTCGGTGTTGGGACGCAGCAGGTGTGTCCGACCGCCACGACGACCTACGAACTGCGCGTTATCCTGCCGAACGGCTCCGCCGATCCGCGCTACATCACGATCACCGTTTCGTAGCGCAGATTCGTTTCTGAGATCCAAAAGGGCCAGCGTCACACACGCTGGCCCTTGTTTTTTCGGAGTAGAGTTCAGGTGACTATCGTTCCAGGATGGAAATCCTACCATTTCCGTTCCCGTTGCTGCCGCGCGTCATCGCCTGCGTCAAGCGGCGGTACTGATCCATGTCTGCCTTCGCCAGCCGCTCGTCGCCGGGCTGGTTGCGCTGAAGGTAGGTGAGGTGTCGGTTATAGTAGGCTTCCGCGTAGTAAGGGTCCAGGTGCAGGACGTGCGTAAAGTCGCGGATCGCGTCATCGTGCATCGCCAGCTTGTTGTAGGTGATGCCGCGATTGTGGAACGCGTTCGCGTCCTGCTCGTCGAGGCGGATGGCTTCGTCGTAATCCGCCAGCGCGGCGTTGAGCTGCCCCAGCTCGTAATGCACGTTGCCCCGGTTGAAGTAGGCAAGCCCGAACTCAGGATTGAAGTGCAGCGATCGGTTGAAGTCGTCCAGGGCGTCTTGTAAGCGCCCCAGGGCGTGATAGAGCACGCCGCGATTATGGTACGCGTTCGCGTTTTCCGGCGCGAGGCGGATCGCTTCGTTGTAGTCGTTCAGCGCTTTTTGTTCGCTGCCCAACGCGAAATAGGCATCCCCCCGCGCCAGATAGGCCAGCCCGTCGGCGGGGTTCAGGCGGATCGCCTGCATGAGATCGTCGATGGCTGTCTCGTAATTGCCGAGCAGGCTGTACACGATGCCGCGTCCCCGGTACGCTTCGTCCAGGGTATCGTCCAGCCTGATCGCCTGGCTGTAGTCCTTCAGCGCGTCCTGGTTGCGGCTCATGGCCTCGTAAATCTTGCCGCGCACCAGATAGATGGTCGGGTCCGAGGGGGTGAGCAGCACCGCGCGTTCCAGGTCACGCAAAGCGTCGGCGTACTGGCCCATCGCAAAATAGATCGTGCCGCGCATCCCTTCGGCGGGCGTGCCGTTGGGATCGATGCGGATCGCGGCAGAATAATCGTCCAGCGCGCGCGCGGAATCGCCCAGTAGATCGTAGGTGAGGCCGCGATAGTAGTAGGCTTTGGCGTGCGCGGCGTCGTTGCGGATGGTCTCGGAAAAACTTTCCAGCGCGCGCTCGTGCTCGCCCTGGGTGCGCAGAATCATGCCCTGATAATAATAGGCTTCGGCCATGCCGGGATCTTCACGGATGGCGGACTGGAAGTCTTGCAGGGCGCGCTCGGTATGATTGAGCTGGAGGTAGGACACGCCGCGGCTGTAGTAGGCCAGGGCGCTGCTGGGGTCCAGACTGAGCGCGCGGTTATAGCACTTGATGGCGGTGGTGTAATCGTAGCTGCGGAACGCGACGTTGCCCTGATCGATGGCAAGCGTCGCGGTGCGCGGGTCGCGCTGGGTTGCGTTCAGGTACGACAGTAACTTTTTTAACGCGCCGGTAACATCGCTCGTAAAATCAATCGTTGGGTACTTTTGTAAATTGTAATGCACCGGCTGGCGGTCGCGCAGTGCGATTAAAATCGGCTTATCATGCGAAATGAAATGAAGCCACTCACTTTCGACCTCGCTGGTGGCTTCGGCGGCTTTGGACCACACTAAAACCATGTGCGAACACGAATGCAGCGCGCGGTTGATCGCCTGGTGCCAGCGCTCGTTTTGTCCCACGTCGCGCTGGTCGATCCAGGCGCTTTGACCGGCTTTCCGCAGCTCATCATAAAGTTGGAGCGCAAAGGCACTGTCTTCGTTCGCGTAGTTAATGAAAATATAGGCTGTCGATAATTCGGTCTCCATTGTCTACCCCTATTTGCCGAACCCCGCGCAGCCTTTCCCTGTGCGTCATACTCTCTGCCCCCGCAGAGGTGCCAGCCCGGTTACCGGGATGATCCGCGACGCGCGCTTCCGGCGATCACCCGCTTTTAGTTCACTACATCAAAAAAAAAGTCGAGCACTCCAGGTACATGATAGATCGCCAGGAATATTAAGAAAAGTACGAGTAGCAGGCCGTAAATGAAGCGCCGGGTGACGTGGAACCAGCCGTAGAAGCCGCCGTTGTCGTCCGGCTCGATATGGATGCTGTAGCTGTCGGTCAGATCGTCGACGAAGGAGTTGGTGTAGTCGGGATTGAACCCATACGCCGCCCCGTTGCCATAATTGGGACTTTTGCCATTGTAACCGCCTCCGCCGAACTGGGCAGGCGGCTGGTTGATCACGCCACGCTTGGACGGCTGTGAGCCGCCCATCAACCCGGTGAGCGCCTCAACGAGCTGTTCGAGATAACCGCGCAGGCGCGGATCATCGGCGGCCATTTCGGTGATGCGCTTCGTGTCGTAAGAATCATTACCATCCGGCAGCGCTTCGTATTCTTCTGCGAGTCGGGTGAGGTGCGCAGGCAGTTCCAGCCGGTTGGAATGATGAATGTGCGGTGGAGAATAACGACTCTTAGGCATGGCAGCTTTGCTCCTCGTTTGATCGGGCTACATCAGGGTAAGGACTGAAAGTGCGCCGAGCGCAGAAATAAACGCGCCCACGACCAACAGCAGTCGACTGAGCACCAGGCGCTGCGAGGCCGCGTGAGGATCGTTGCGGATGACGCTGACATTACCATCGGCATCCACACATACCTTATGCGGAACGTCCAGCGGGTTGCGCTGGTCAAGAATAGGACAGACGGTGGCAACTGCGATACGACGATCGGCCAGATAGGTGAGGTCGGCCAGGTAGCCGCCCTTCAGGGTGCGCGCGATTTGCAGCGCCCGCTGCTGCTGCTCCGCCGGGGTGAGAGATTCGGCGTCGGGCAGCACAGTGGTGATGTCCGGCTCGGTGGCAAGCGTTGCAAACGTGACCGTGAGGGGCGAAGGAAGCAGTGTGCGGCTGTTGAAGGTTGGATGGTTGCGCCGCATGGCGCTGTCTTGCATCAGGCGCGCACGTGCAGCAGATGCCGCGCCTTTTTTACCGTAAGCTGGTAAGGTATTAGACGTAAACATGCCGCATTCTCCCCCACAACGCCTAGCTGATCGACCCCTGTAATCGAATTACAGCCTGAGCACCTGACCAGTAGTGCTCGGCGGAACGACTCATGTAAATGTGCTGCTGAATCACACAAGCATGGGCCGCGATGAGTTGATGTTGAGTAGCTGGTTCCCACCCCGCGTGGAGACAGCCGTGTTTAAGTTGGTTAGAAAATGCAAACAAATCAAACCGTAAACAAATTATCTATACTTTCAGGATGCTTGTCAACCAGATTGGGCAAAATGTCAAAAAGATTCACGAAATTCGGTTAATAATAGGACCATTTTGATCTTAATGCTTTATATCATCACGTTAATCGTTGCTAGTAACTATTCAGTGTAGCATATATTCAGATAAAATGGTAGTCGGCCCGACAGGATCTTGATCGATTCCGCTGCTGAAAGCATAAACACTATTTGTATCAAGGAAAATTTACAAATTGCATAGTTATGGTGGAATCCTGGTAGTAAGCCCCTTTCCACGGCGGGATTGCGGTGTTTTCAGAGGGCAGATGAGGGAAGAATCCACGGTTATGAAGGTTAAGTTCACGTTATAATGGCGCGCACATCAACTGCGCGGCACCGCGAGGAGGTCACGGGAATGCACAGCTTACAGG
>NZ_DAISHJ010000190.1:0-5891 GCF_036822615.1 Aggregatilinea sp.
TTTGCCGCTTTTGCCGTGCTTGCCCCGTTTATCAGCTTCTTGATCCTGCGTCCCAATTCGTTTACATCGCCATAAGGCGCTTCAAGAGTGATGATATCCATGTCGCAGCCGATATCCCGCAGAATTTCCCGCTGCATTTCGCAGTAATAGCCAAACCTGCAGGGGCCGCACCCTCCGAGCATGAGAATGGTGTCCGCCCCCTGGCTGCCGGCCTGCAGGTAATTTCCGATATTGATTTTCAGCGGAAGGCAGGCGAGCTCAGGCACATACCTTGTACCAATCTCCAGCGCCTTTTTTCCGTTAAAGGGCGGTATGACGTAGTCCACCCCCAGGTCATCCAAAGTCGCCTTCACAAGAATATAGGCATTCCCCAGGTGCGGAAATGTTATTTTCATTTGCCTTCCTCCATTCAATCATATCTAAAAAGGCCTCAAGCCTTGTATTAATCCCTGCTTCACCCGAATGCTCGTCGATTGTGACCGTAATAAAGGGAATATCCGTCATGCGCCTCATCCGGCGTTCGATGAGGTCCCCCACAAAGGAATCAATTCCGCAGCCAAATCCCATTACATACACCATGCCATCCAGCTCGCACTCGTTGACCATGTGAAAAGCGCTGCCTATGGCTATCCTGGCATAGTGCCAGAATACGGGCTTTGAAAGGCAGGCCGCGTACATATTGACTGAAATGTCGGGGATCATGTCGGGCGTGAAGGGGACGATGCGACCGGGCATGGTACGCTCCAGGGTGGTCTGCGGTCCGGTGAACGATTCAGGACGGGAGATGGCGACCGGACGTTTTGCCCCGGCCCCACCGGAACGGCATCAGGCTCCATTCCTGGCCTGCGCGCGCGGGCTTGAGGAACGTATTCTTGCGGACCATCACCACTCCGGCCAGCGTCAGCGTGCCGCCGACGACCAGCCCCAACGTGAGCGGATCGCCTAAAAAGATGATGCCCGCCACCGCCGCGACGATCGGCGGGAAGTTCTGGTAGCTGACCGCGCGCGTTGGGCCGAGCGCCTTCAGCGCGTAGTTCCAGATCAGCGTGCCCAAAATGCCGGACAGGAAGCCGCTGTAAAAGATGTTGGGCCACACACGCGGCGGGACACGGTCCGGCGAGAGGTGGATCAGGTCGGGCAGGGCGATCACGATCAGCCCGCCGGTTGTGATCCAGTACGACCACAGCGAGACGCGGATGCCGCCGAGGCGATCCACCAGCGGCTTGGTGGCGATGTTGCCCCACGCGGTGACGATCGCGCCTGCCAGCGCCAGCAGACTGCCGATGAGGTCGTTGTGCGACAGGCCAAAATGCGCGCCCGAGCCGCCCAACACGACAATGATGACGCCCACCAGCGTGATCCCCACGCCGATCAGCATGCGGCGGCGCAGCGCGACCATGCCCGCGAAAATGCTGATGATCGCGGTCCAGGCGGGCATCGTCGCCACGACCAGCGCCGTGTTGGTCGAGGTGGTCAGGTTGAGCGCCAGGGCGAAGAAGATCTGGTAGACCGTCGAGCCGATGGTGAAGACGACCAGCAGTTGGACGATGTCGCCGCGCGAGATTCGGATCGCGGTGCGGTCACGGTAGAGGATCATGCCGGTGATGAACGGCATGGCGATGGCGTAACGCAGGGCGTTGTATGTCAGCGGCGGGATGTCGGACAGGCCGCTTTTCATGACGATGAAGTGGCAGCCCCAGATCACGATGATGAAGATCATCGCCAGGTCCGGGGCGTAGCGTAGGGCGGTCGATTTTATGCCGGACAAGCGCGATTGACCTCGGTGCGATCTCGGACCTTTAGGGATTATACGCCTGTTCGGTGCGGATGGCACAGGGGTGGGGTGGGTTAGGGAATAGGGAAAAGCAAGAGCAAAGAGCAGACCTCACCCCCGGCCCCTCTCCAATCAAGTTGGAGAGGGGGGACAAGCGGGATGGGCGAAGGTTGAGGTTATGCGGCCTCGGCGCCGCGCAGCTCCGGCTGAGGGTCGCGCGTGCGTACAGCTTCGGAGGCGCGCTCGTTTGGCATGCGCAGCCAGGTGTTGCGCCGCACAATCCGCGTCCCGGCGACGGTCAGGCCCGCGCCCGCGATGAGCGCCAGCGTCAGCGGATCGCCCATGAACGCCACGCCGGAGATCGCCGCCACGAGCGGGGTGAAGTTGTAGTACAGCGCCGTGCGGGCCGGGCCGAGCGTGCGCAGCGAGTAGTTTTCGATCAGGAAGCCGAGCGCGCAGGAGATCGCGCCGCTGAAGACGAGGTGCGGCCAGACGCGCGTGGGCACGTCGGCGGGCGTCAGGCTGAGCAGGTCCGGCGAGGACACGACGATCAGCCCGACAGTCGAGATCACATAGGTCCACACGGCGACGACCGTGCCGCCGTAGCGGTCGATGATCGGCTTGACCGTGATATTGTAGTAGGCCGTGACCATCGCAGAGGCGAGGGCCATCATGCTGCCGACCAGATCGGCCCCGGAGATCGAGAGGCTCGTCCCGGAGCTGCCGAGGACCACCAACACCACGCCGATGACGGACATGATCACGCCTGCGATCATCTGCCGCCGGATGACGATAATGCCCAACACGATCGTCAGGATGGCCGTCCACAGGGGCATGGTTGAACCAAGTAAGGCGGTGTTGGTGGTAGTGGTCCGCGCCAGCCCCAGCACGAAAAAGATCTGGTAGCCGAAGGGACCGATCAAGCCGAGCGGGATCAGCTTCAGCGCGTCCCGGCGGGCGATTTTCAGCGAGGCGGGATGCCGCGCGACCGCCAGCAGCAGGATGGGCAGGCCGATCATGAAACGGATGGCGTTGAAGGTCAGGGGCGCGAGGTTGCCGAACGCATCTTTTACGACGATGTAGTGCACGCCCCACACGATAACCATCAGGCTCATCGCCACATCGGCACGGTGCATGCGCGTGGGAAATTTCAGTTGAGTGAACACAGGGACCGCCCTTTCACAACTTGAGATTGTACACAATGTCACAATTATACGGGTGTCCCTTGTGCAGAATCAACGGCACATGGTCCTATATGGATTGGAGGCGGTCACTCGTGGGCGAGCTGCAACTGCCATGAGCGGCCCCCGTCGGTGGTGGTGTAGGTGGATGGGTGGCGGCTCTGGTAGACGGTGAGCGCGCCATCGGCCCTGCTTTGAAATGTGACACTGGCAATCTGGAGCGACTCCAGGGTCGCCCAGTCGTCGAAAACCGTCCAACTCCGCCCGCCATCGTCTGACGTGGCGACTATGCGGTCGGTCCAAAACCACGCGAAGGATTCTCCTGCTGTGCCAGTCTGCGCGCAGCGATCAGAGGCCAGACCCGTGTCCGTGACGTGCAGCGACTGTTTCCACGCGCCGCCCTGACGGTATTCGGCAAAGACGTGATCATCCAGACTGTGAACGACCCGGATGCGCAGCTCGCCCGGTTCTGAGAGCGGGATGGGACAGTCGGCCCGTACGTCGGGGAGCGTTTGGAGGACGTTGGCGGCGAACGCGCCGCAGACCAGATAGAGCGGGACGACCACACCGGTTAACAGCCGCCGGGCAGTGGATCCCCGGCGCTGCCATTCGTTTTTGACCGCCCAGAGCAGCGACGGAAATAAAAGCAGCCCGCCACAGAAGATCAGCGGCATTATGGTGCTGCGGGAGCCGGTCTCAAGAAGATCGATCGGCATCAAATCGGGCAGGCCCACCAGGGTGGCGAGGATCGCCACGATCCCGATGACAATCGTGGCGGTGAGGAGATCCAGCCAGATCACTGCGATGACGCCCGCCAGCAGCCACCGCTGCACGATAAACGTGTCCGCGCGCGGCGGCAGCAGCACGATCACCCACATGAGCGCGTAGAGGACGCCCGCGCTGGCGCTCAATTTGTGCGTACTGAGGGTGCGCAGAAGGGCGCGCATGTGATTTTCGGAGGCTCCCGCCGTTACTCCCAGGCTACGCGCCACAAGCGCAGCGGCTTGTCGTCGCCGCCGGAGGCGATCAGCGTGCCATCGGGACTGAAGACGGCGCTGTGCACCCAGTTCCCATGATCTTTGAGTTCGAGCAGCTGGCGGCGCTCCGCGACACTCCACAGACAGACCTTGTTGTTCTGCCCGGTCGATACCAAGAGTGCCCCGTCGGGGCTGAACGCCAGACTTTGCAGCGAAAATGCCCCGATCGTGATGGTCGCGCCGACCTGCCGCTGCGCCACGTCCCACAGCGTGATCGGCAGGCTCGCGCCGCCGGAGGCGATCAGCGTGCTGTCGGGACTGAAGGCGACCGCGTGCACGGAATTGGCCTGATCGTAGGCGGCGACTTCGTGCCGCGCAGCAACGTCCCACACACGGACCTTTTTATCCTGCCCGCCTGTCGCCAGCCAGAGGCCATCGGGGCTGAAGGCGACGCAGCGCACCGTGCCGGTGTGGCTGTTGAGCACGGCGATCAGGCTTTGATCGGCCACGCTCCACAGGCGGACGGTGTTGTCCGCGCCGCCGGAGGCGATCAGGGTTCCGTCGGGGCTGAACGCGACGCTGCGCACGTAGCCGCTATGCCCGGTGAGCTTGGCGATCTCCTGCCGCGCGGCGACGTCCCACAGGCGGACGCATCTGTCGTCGCTGCCGGAGACCAGCAGCGCCCCATCCGGGCTGAAAGCGAGGCTGCGCACCGTGTCGTTGGCCTGCCCGATGATGCCCGCTCCGGCAAGCGCCTCGGCGTCCCAGAGCCGGATCGTCGTGTCGCCCGCGCTGAGCTCGCCGCCGCCGCCGGAGGCCACGAAGCGACCGTCCGGGCTGAACGCGACGCTGTTGATCTGCTTGCCGTGCCCTTCCAGCGCCGCGATGGGCGTGACGGTCAGGCGCAGGGCGCCCGGCGCGGCGGTGGGCGTTTCGGCGGGAGATGCCTGGACCGGCGGAACGGGCGTCTCTATAGTGCGAACCGGCGCGTTCGATGCGGCCTTGGCGGCCAGCCCTGCCGGATCGCTGGTGAATTCGGGGTAGTCGGCGCGGAAGCGCTTGTATTCTTTGGACGCGCGCGCCGCGTCGATGCGGAACAGCGCCGCGATCTCGTCGTAGATCTCGCCCGCTTCCCACTGGCGCTGCTCGGCATTGCGCTCCGCGATGGCCTGATCGCGCAGTTCGGCGACCGAAAACAGGCGCGGACGGTAGCCCGCCTCGATCAACTGCTCGTAGAGGGCCACGGCGCGGTCGTACTGCCCGGCTTCGTGCATGGCGATGGCGTCGGAGAGCAGGGCCTTGTTCGTCTTTTGCGGCGGCTCTGCCTGGGCCGTTTCCGCTGACGGGTGCGGCGCTTCGACGAGGGCTTCCTTCAGCCGGACGGGAGTCGCGCGGTCGAGGAACGCGGCCAGCTCGCGCACGCCCGCCTTGAAGTAGCGCGGGTAGAACTCGATCCCCTGGGCTTTGCGCACCGCGCCGATATCCTCCGGCAGTTCGGGGGGCGGCACGATGCCGTTGACCAGCGCCAGCGCGATCGGCTTGCCATAGTCGATCGCTTCGCGCACTTCGCGGCGCACCCAGTCCGATTCTTTGTAGATGCGGGCCGGGTCGAACGTGTGCTCGGAGACGATCAGCAGCACGGCGTCACTGTCTTGCAGGTGGTGCAGCAGCGCGTTCTCGAAGTTCGACTCGTCGATGCCGCTGAAGTCGAGGAAGATTTCGGCGTCCAGCAGCTTGCTCAACTCATCGACCAGCCAATACGTGAACGACCAGCTTGCCCGCCTGTAACTCACGAAAATTTTTGCCATGATGCGCTCGCCTGCCTGTCGCTGGTGGACTCAGTGTTCGGTACCGCCTCGAAACGAGTCGGATTATACGGACGGGTGCGGTTGGCTGAGAGCCAAAAAGCAAAAAGCAGACCTCACCCCCGGCCCCTCTCCAATCAAGTTGGAGAGGGGA
>NZ_DAISHJ010000191.1:0-5881 GCF_036822615.1 Aggregatilinea sp.
CCAGGCTGCATCGTCCGCCGCGAGCGTTTCGACCGCCGCCGGGTGCGCCGCGCGATCCAGCGTACCGAGCGCCGCCGCCGCGGTTGCCACCGCCGGAGACGCGCCGGGCGTGACGTGCATGTGCGCCGCGCCAAGCTCGGCGGCCAGCGGATCGATGCGCGCGAGCAGATCGTCGATGGGCGCGTCCAGCGGCAGGGGGCCAAGCGCATTCAGCCGGGGATGCAGCGTCACGCCCTCCGCGACGAGCGGGATCACCGGCAGGCCCAGCGTCAGTGCGCTCGCCCACTCGTACGCGCTGAACGGCGACGCGGACCATTCCGGCGTGGCGATCGCCACCACCGCAAACGCCTCGCGCAGCGCCCCATCCACACCGGGCCACCAGTCCGCCCCGGCTTCAGGATTGGGATCGACCCACGCCGCATACCCCACCGATTCCAACGCGTTTTTGAGGATATAGGCAGTTTCGCCCGCCGTGAAATGATATGAAATGATGACAGATGACACTTTTTTGCCGTTCCTCCGTATAATGAATAGATGATCGCCGAGCTAACACGGTTACAGGCCCCCTCCCACCCCACCCTGTGATCGTACTCGGCGGTTTTTTTATTGTAGCGCCTGAACCCTGTTTCGGGCCTACACACAAAAGCGCCCCCGTGAACCGGGGGCGCTGTCCTTTTACGCTAGACGAGAGTGCCGCGTTAGTGCGTCTCGACCAGATAGTCGATCACGGCCTGACGCTCGCCCGCGTTGAGCTGCGCGCCGTAGCCGATCATACGGTCCACGGTCGCGGTCCATCCCGCCTCGTCCTTGTCCGCCGAATCCACGCGCGCCAGGTCGTGGCAGACGGTGCAGCGTTCCTGAAGCAGTTCTTCGCCGGTCATCGTCGCTTCGCCCGCCTCGGCGGTCGCGCTCGGACCCATCATGGCTTCCATCAGGTCGTCGGCGCTGCCGGTATAGGTCACGCTGGCCGCCACCTGACGGACGTAATCAGCGTATTCGGGGGTGTATTCACCCGCAGCCACGGTCACCATCGTCACCGACAGCAGTTCGTCGCCCAGGTCGCGCACGACGTACGCGCCGTCGCCCGTGCGGTCCGACACCTCGACGTAGCCGCCCATCACGCCGCCGCCCAGGTCCATTTCTTCCGCTTCACCGATGCTGAAGCCCATATCGGCTTCCGCCGTGCCCATCGGCTCGGCCATTGCTTCTTCGGTCGCCATCATGTCCGGCGTTTCGGTCGCTTCGTCGGGGGTCACGAAGAAGCTGGCAAGCAGGCCGGTCAGTTCGCCCAGGGCGATGTCTTCGGGCAGTTCAAACCCGATCGCGCCGAAGAAATCGGCAGGCAGAATGATGGTGAGGATCGCAGCCTGACCCGCTCCGGGGCCTTCCGCCATAGGATCGTTCCAGGTCGCCAGCGTTTCCTCAGAGTCCACGATCACCGCGCTGGGGAACGGAATGTCGTCCCCGCCGCTCTGTGCAATCCAGCCTGCCGGATAGGACAGGCTCAATGAGCCATCGTCAGAGGTGTACTGCTGCCATTCCGCCGGTTCCTCGGTCTGGGCGAATACGGCCACCGGGCTGATGACCAGCGCGGCTAACAACACGAGACTCAGTAAGCGCTTCATGCCAGTTTCTCCTTGTGTGTTCTTCAGGAAGTGGAGCAAACGTCCCGTTCATTGTAGGACTAATCGAAGAACGAACACAACAGGAAATCCGCTGCAAGGCGGGATCCTGTCGCTGTTCAGGTTATAGCATCAGAAAACCCAATTTTCACAAACGAGGAAAAAACAGCGGCAGGGCGTCTCATATCGCCTGCCGCTTTACCCTTACGCCGCCTCTGGATCGGGTTCCGGCGTGCCGGGCGGTTCCGGCCCGGCAGGGCTTGGCAGCGGGCCAAGCTGGAAGTACCGCGCGCGGATCTCGTCCACCGACAGAATCCCCTGCGCCACGCGGATCTCGTCCAGCATTTGCGATTTGTCCTGCGGGCGGATGTCATCAAACTCCCCCGCCAGCCCTGCGCCGTAAAATGGCAGCAGGTCGGTCGTGATCTTCTCCGCGATGCGCACCAGCTTCGGCCACAGCGTGCGCTCGATGAACACGCGCTCCCCGACCAGCGCGTTCGCCTCGGTCGCGTTTTCGCTGAACATGCCCACCGGGATGCCGAAGATCTGGAAGATCTCCTCGCGGTTGAAACGCCGTGCGTTGAGAAAGTCCATATCCTGCTGGCTCATGCCGACGTTGTGCCACTCCACCGACGCGCCGCGCAGAAAGGCCGTTTTACGCTCGCGGCCCCCGTAGGCGGTGCGCCATTCGCGCTTGAGCCGCTCGTAGTCCGCGTCGCTCACGCGCTCCTTGATCGCCACGATCCCTGCGGGCACGGCCATACCCTCCCCGAAATAGCGCCGGTTCCAATCGGCCATGGCGCGATCCGTCTCGACCGCCAGCCGCGCCGCTTCGAGCGCGCTGAGGCCGTAATAGTCGTTGGCGGGATGCCAGCGCCGGAAGTGCACCACCTCCGCCGCGTCGAGCGGGATGCGCCGCCCGTCCACCTCGTAGATATAGCCCCG
This sequence comes from Aggregatilinea sp., assembly GCF_036822615.1. Taxonomy (NCBI): domain Bacteria; kingdom Bacillati; phylum Chloroflexota; class Anaerolineae; order Aggregatilineales; family Aggregatilineaceae; genus Aggregatilinea; species Aggregatilinea sp. The sequence continues at coordinate 2,568 of NZ_DAISHJ010000191.1, forward strand.
CACGCCGCGCCGTGCGTCCGGCACGATACTCACGCGATCCGGGCGCAGCGGCCACAGCTCTAGCGGCGCGCCGCCCGGCTCCCCGGCCAGGAACCAGTACGCGTTGCCGTGAATTTCCAGGCTGCCGACCGTCTGCTCGATCAGCTCGAAGCGGCTCATGAGCGGGTTGGGCCGCGCCAGCAGCCGCTCGAAGGGGTGATCCGCGACGGCGACCGCATGCTCTGGCCCGGCCCGCCGCGTCACGCGGAACGGGACCAGCGCCGCCGCCTCCGCGATGCGGTTCACGGCCACGTACACCCACGGGCTGCCCATGTACACACCTGCGTAGCGCCCGGCCTGCCCGATCTCCGGCGCGACCTCGACCGGATCGACCAGCACGCCCGCCTCCACGCGGTGAATGACGCTCGCGGGCCGCCACTTCACGTACCCCAGGCGGCGCAGCGCGCGCTCGACGATGGTTGCTTCGTGTTCCATACCCCACCTTCCTCCTGTGTTGCTGCCCGTGTTAAAATGCGACCCCGCTCTCCGCCACGCTCGGCCTGTATCGGGTCGGCCCTACACCCCGCCCTTTTGCGTCCTGTGCCACGCCATCCCGTAGGGGCAATTCACGAATTGCCCCCGCCCAGACGCAACGAACCGGATTTATGTACGACCGGGTTTGCGATACGCCCCTACGACCTCGCCGCCAGACCCGATCCCATTTTCGATGAACCGGACGGAACGATCTCCGCTGTTCCCCGATCGTCCCCTGCCGTTTTTCCGTAGGGGCGGGTCTGTGACCCGCCCTGTTACGTCCTGCGCCGCGCCACCCCGTAGGGGCAATTCACGAATTGCCCCCGCCCAGACGCAACGAACCGGATTTATGTACGACCGGGTTTGCGATACGCCCCTACGACCTCGCCGCCAGACCCGATCCCATTTTCGATGAACCGGACAGAGCAATCCCCGCCCCAACGCATCCCGTACAGCCTGCTTGTCTCCCCTCTCCAACTTGATTGGAGAGGGGCCGGGGGTGAGGTCTGCTTTTTACTCCCGCCCCCGCCGCCTCACACAAAACTGATCCCCGCCGACCCCGCCTGCACCCCGTGCCACGCCAGCGCCAGCGCGATCACCGTATCGTCGTGCATCCCCGGCGGCGCGCCATACCGGAACCGCCCGCTCGGCAGGCGGTCCAGCGCGTACGCCTGCAGCTCCGCGATCAGCACCGGATCGGCCAGCAGCGTCAGGTCGCCGCGTTCGAGCGCCAGCGCCAACCCGTCGATCAGCGGCCCCTTGCTGCTCGCCGTGGTCGTGAACGCCACCACCGGCAGCCCCTCCGCTTGCAGCGCCTCGATGTTCGGCCCACCGATGCTGTTCGCCTCGGCCCAAATTGCTTCCGGCCCCCACCGCGCCGCCAGCGCCGCGAGCCGCCCGCGCTGCAGCGCCCACCCGATCTCGTTGAACCGTTCCAGCGCGACCAGCCGCCGCCGGTCCGCCGCGATCACGGCGATGGCGGTGAAGTCGCCGTCGCGCCCCCAGTCCACACCGAAGATGATGCGCTCGCCGGGCTGCGGACCGTCCTCCGGCGCGCCCGTTGCCGTCGATTCCACGCGCCGGAACACGCCCGCCGCATCGTCCAGAAACTCGGCCAGATATTCCTGCCGGAACGTCCGCTCCGGCACGTGCTCGCGCGCCGCCTCCACCTCGGACGCCGCGATCAGTGGATTGGCAGCAGTCGGGAAGCGCCAGCTTTTCCACTCCGCCTGCGCGGCGTTCTGCCCCCGCATATACAGGCTCCAGAACCAGTTGCGCCCGTTGGGACTGCTCAAAAACAGCGCCTCCCCGCGCCGGTCCGCCAGCGCGGGCCGGATCGCCGCCGCCCACACGTCGGGATGCAGGTACGCGGCCTCGTCCAGCACGGCCAGATCTAGGCCGGAGCCGCGCAGCGCGTCGGGATCGTGCCCGCTGCGCACGCGGATCAGCCCGCCGCCCGGCAGCGTGATCTCGCGCATCGACTCGTTTTTCTCCGTCCACGCCCCCGCCAGCGTCGCGCGCAGGCTGCGCCACACGTCCTGCGCCATGCGATACGTCGGGCTGATCCACCACACGACGCGCCCACCCAGCGCGCGCTCAATCGCCAGGATCTTGCCCGTCTCCGTCTTCCCGAAGCGCCGCCCGCACGCCACCACCTTGAAGCGTGCCGGATGCCTCAGAATCTCGATCTGCCCAGGGTGCGGCTGATACAGCTTGATGGTCTGGCGTCCCATATTCCACCCGGATCACTCGCTCGGACGGCGCGTCGGCTTTGCTGTTCCCGGCGGGACGCGATCGCCGCACGACCGGGACCGGACGCCCCAGCCCCACGCGATCCAGCACTTCGCGCGCGGCGCGCACCGCCACCTGCGAGCTGCCCTCGGCCAGCGCCCGCTCGAAGGCGTCCACCGCTTCCGGCGTCAGCGCGATCAACCGCGCGAATGCGCCCAGCGCCGCCTCGTACGTCTTCAGGGCTTCCAGCCGCGCGGCGACCGGTTCGTCCGCCAGCCACACGCCCAGCGTCTCGGGATCGACCCCTAGCGCCGCCAGGATGTCCTCCTCCGTCTGCCCGCTCGCCAGCCCGTACAGCGCCCACTGTGCCAGCGCCCCAATGGGCAGATACGCGCCCTGCTTTCCCCGCGCCATTGCTCCTCCTCCCCCTGCCTGCGTTCGATGGTCCGGCGTGTTTGCCTCTCGAAGCGCGCTTGCCTCCTTTCGTGCTGCCTGTTTCCGGCTGCAAACGTGGAAACGCCGGGGAAAGCCCCACGCTCTCCCCGGCAGCGGAACCCGCCCGGCGCTCGGATGCAGCGCTCGCCGTCACGGTTGCTAACGGATACCCCCACCTCGCCCGCGATTGTCTGAGGTCCGTGGCCGCCCCCTCGCACCGAACTGACTTCAGTTTAGCACGCATGTTCTACACCGTCTACGCCGTTAATGGTGGTTCATAGCGACTATTCCGCATTTTCACCCGGGGATCCATCGCCGCGCAGCGGCGTCCGATGGTACACTAGAAGCGGCTGTGCACTTTCGCGCGCACGCGGGTTTCACTCACGGGGCTGCTGCGACTGTTTCCCCTGGCGTGAATGCAAACCGCGAGCGCTGGACACCGTAGGGGTAGGGCTTGCCCTACCCGGCTTTTCGCTCACCGGGCGGGGCAAGCCCCGCCCCTACGAAAGGCCGTGTTCCCTTCGAAGGTGCTTCACTTAACGCGTATGGGTTAGACCCCCGCCCCTACAAATCCCGTCGGGCGCGGCTTGTCTCCCCTCTCCAACTTGATTGGAGAGGGGCCGGGGGGGAGGTCT
>NZ_DAISHJ010000192.1:0-5729 GCF_036822615.1 Aggregatilinea sp.
ATACGCTTCGATGGGCGCGCTCAGGGGGTGTACGCTGGCGGTCGTGCCGTTCGCCCCGCGCTCGACCGTCAACAGATCGTCGGTCGTGTCCACCGCCAGCACGATCAGGTACTCCGAGCCGATGCGGAGCAACCGGCCAGGGCTGAAACGCGGCCCGTCGCCCATCCACGGCCCGTCCGCATCCGCTACCGCGATCACCGTCTCGTCCGCGCCCAGCGGATCGGTCTGCACGTCATCGCCCGAATCGATCCAGGCGTGCGCCCAGTCGGGGTGACAGCCCCACGTGCCGTCCACCTCGATCGCGGCCAACGGCATATCGTGGTACGTAAACAACGCGCGCGTCCGGTCGAGTATCAGGCTCGATTTCACGGCCTCGTTGGCGGGCAGGGCGCGCACCACCTCCAGCGCGATCCCGGTCCCGTCGCCGTTGGTCAGCGCGTGCAGATCGAGCAGATCGTCGTCGAGCAGCAGCAGCCCCGGCCCGGTGTAATCGAGCGCACGCACCGCGCGGCGCGGGTAGAAGCTGCGCCCGGTGTGCCGCTCGACCAGCCGCGACGCCGCGCCCAACAGATCCAGTAACAGATCGTCATCCGTATGCTGTACGGCGCTCAATCCCAGGCTGCGCCGCAGCGAGTCAAGTGTCCCATAACAGTTCATACAGCCTCCCTACTTCTAGCACGCCTTTACGTCCGGACGGTGATTTACCCCAGGGACCAAGATTTCATGAATTATTCCGAAATGTATAGATCTTGGAGCCGTAAATTCGTTATGATAAAGGGGACGTGTTCAGTAGCTTGTCTGACAACACAAGGAACCGGATAGTGCCCGTCCCAACCGATCCGCTCAAGGAACAGCAAATTCGGTGCAGCCGGTGCGGCAACTACGCACCGCCCAGCACCATTCGCTGCCCATTCTGCGGCGAGGCGCTGTTGACGCTGGTTACGCCCGTCACAGTGCCGGTCCTTCGCCGCTCGCTGACGATGCAGGGCGACAATAACGGCTACCGCTTCTTCCCCGCCGACGCCCGCGCAATTCTTCAGCTTCTCCCCTCCGGTATCTGCTTACCCATCGAAATCAAAAAACCTATCGTTTTAGGGCGCGACGACGGCGGAAATGCCGACGATATCCTCGACCTGACCGAGTTCAACGCCGTCAAGCACGGGGTCTCGCGCCATCACGTCATGCTCCGCCGCGACGCCGATCGCCTGCTGGTCAGTGACCTGGGCAGCACCAACGGCACCCACCTCAACGGATCGCTAATCATGCCCCAGCACGAACACGTTGTTGCGCACGGCGACAAGCTCATCCTCGGCACGTTGCATCTGTTGGTCTCCTTCTCCACATTCGAGGCTGACCTCGGCTAAGTTCACAACTGGCTGCTCCACAGTTCGATTGAGCGTCCCTCGATCCCGCCCTGGCGAATGTGAATTTTGTCCAAATTGCAACCGTACATTGTGATTCCATTAAAATTTGGTTTATAATTTGTAAATGAGCAACGCTTCCTGAAGGGTCAGGTGGGCGGCTTCTACTATCGGTATTGATCTTGGGCCGGATCACATGGAGCTAATTTTTTATGTCTACCGCGCGTTATAGTCCACCCGAACAGCCGTACGACCAGTCAAGTTCTCCACACGAACAACCCGGAATGTTCGACCGCCAGGGGGTCACCAAGCCCGCTGCGCCGCTGTCCGATCAGCCGTCGTTTATGGCGGCGTTGGATTCCGAGGCACGTATCGCGCGGTCCGTCGTAACGCCTGCCACGATCGTGCGATTGGTCTTCCAGTTTTCGGGCCAGATCTTGCTGCTGCCCCTCAACGAGTCGTGGATCGTGGGGCGCGCCACGCTGAATCTGCCGCCCGGCACGCCCATCGAGTCGCGGACCGCTGTCGCGCAGAACAAGACCGTCTCGCGCGAGCACTGCATGTTCCGCTTTTTAGACAATCACGCCGTCGTGGTCGATCTCAAGAGCACGAACGGCACCTACATCAACGGTCAGCGCCTGGAACCGTACCGTGAGTACATCCTGGCCGAAGGCGACGAGCTTCGCATGGCGACGCTGCGCTCGACCGTCAGCTTCATCGAGCAGGCCGCCAACTAGCGGCTGGACGTTCTGCCGGGCGGCGGTCGCGCGGGGCGTCCGTCTACCGAAGTGCTTGACCCGGGTAGGTGCGGTGACACGGCACACCGCGCCCGCCCGGTTATTCTTTTAAAGCGATCAGCCACCAGCGATTAGCGATCAGCCAAAACCAAAAACCACTCTCGACCCCTCACCACCCGCCGATGCCTTATAGGTCTTGTAAGGGCGGGTTTGCAACCCATAGGCTTTAGGCTAACGGAGCAAACAGGACCGTTTTCCCTGGCGTGAAACCAAAGCGCCTGCGGTGGTAACCGTAGGGGTAGGGCTTGCCCTACCCGGCTTTTCTCACCACGGGCGGGGCAAGCCCCGCCCCTACGAAAAGCATGGTTCCCGATTTTCCCCTGTGACACACTTAACTTAATGCGTATGGGTTTGCAACCTGCCCTTTCTCCGCCTCCGTATTCAAAAGTTAAAGAGCACCATCCCTGCCAACACACACCGCCCCGCCGGATCAAACCGCTTTTCTCCCCTCTCCAATCAAGTTGGAGAGGGGCCGGGGGTGAGGTCGCTCCGCCCTAAACGGTGATGTTGTACAGCACGCTGGCGACCTCCGAATCCAGCGGCGCAAAGGCCAGCCGCACCGTCGCCACCATCTGGTAGGCGTCGTAGTACGGCAGGTAATCCATCGTGGCAGCGATGCGGCGCCGGTAGCCGACCACCCAGCCGGGCCGGTAGACACATACCGCCTGCCCTTTCGTGTTTCCGGTGGTGTTGGCCTTGCCGTCGTCCTGCGTGAGCGGCATCTCCGGGCTGACCAGGATCGGCACGCCGTCCAGCTTGGCGATCTCGCCCGTGAGCACCGTCGCGTACGGCCCGAACTTGTCCACCGTCGCCACCTCGCTGATGCTGAGCAGCTTGGCGTACGTGCTGCCATCGACGATCCAGGCGCAGTCCTTCGGGCGCAGCGCGTAGCGCGGATCCATCAGGAAGCGCGTCGAGCGCAGCAGCGCCACCGAGGGCACGCCGCCCGCGCTCTGGCCGTTGGCGGCGTTGGTCACCAGCGGCAGCTTGCGCAGGCCGTCGAAGGCCAGCACGCGAGACGTGGCGCTCGGCGCGGCGTCGTCGCTGTTGATGTTGCCCGTCGCGGCAGTGGTCGTGTCGCCGTTGAGCAGCACGTGATCGATGGCGTCGGCCATCGCGCGCAGCGCCTGCTCGCGGTAGAGCGGGATCAGCGGGAGCGTCGCGTCTTCGGCCAGCTCCGCCGAAAAACCGACGCGCAGCGCGAGCTTCTTCGCGCGCAGCGTCACCTTGCCGCTGCCGATCTGGCTGTCGGGGATCGGGTTGGTGCTGCCCAGTGTCAGGTCGTCCTCGTCCTGCGTTTCCGGCACGTAATACACGGTCGGATCCGTGCCGGAGATCGGCAGCTCGAACGGGTTGCTGGGCATCTCCACGATGCGGAACAGCGGCAGCACCACGTTTTCGGCGCGCGCCTTGCGCCACAGCTCGCTCGACCACACGTCGGGGACCCATTCCTGGCCGAACCCCTCGCTGCCCGTGTGCATCAGCTCGTCGGACTTGACCGGCAGCGCGCGCAGCGTGCCCGCGTCCAACTGGCCGCTGTCCACCGCGCGATAGGCTTTGTGCGCCAGCTCGCGCATGAAATTCACCGAGGGCGTCCACTGCCCGCTGCGGCTCAGCCACGTGTGCATGAACGCCATATCCACTGCGTCGAGATCCGCGTACTTGCTGCGCACCTCGATCGCCGGAGCGTGCGGGCGCACCGCCTCCTGCGCCACCGGCAGCCGTTTGATCGCGTCACCGCGCCCGGTCGTACCCGTCACAATATCCATGTTTTCATCCGCCTCCCCTGCATCCCGCTCCAACAAGTCTTCCGTGGGCAGTCCGAGCGCCTCGAACGCCGCCTTGACCGCCACCGCATCGGTATAACGCGGCTCGGCGGGGCTGGGCGTCAGGCTGCCTTCGACGATCGGCCAGCGCCGGATGTGCCCATCCGTGCCCACCGCGACCAGATGCGGCAGACTGCCGCTGCTCCAGCCCAATACCTCGCGCTGCACCAGATCCATCACCGCGCGCGCCCACCGGCTGCGCAGATCGAGCTGGGCCTGCACCCACACGCCCGTATCGTCGGCGCGCAGCGACTCGATTTGCCCGATCATCACCGGGCCCATCTCGCCGTCCAGCCCGTGCTGGTAGAGCACCGGGCGGCGCGGATACCACTCCAGGCCGAGTTCCGTATCCGGCGTGAAAAACTCCCCATGCAGATCGCGCTTGGTCGCGTCGCCCCACACGACGAGATACCCGCCGATCCGTCCTTCCAGGTCCAACGCTTTCGCCGCCGTCAGCACCGGCGCGCGGATGGTGTCGCGTTCCATCGCCCCTCCTGCCGCTTCGTCTCACCATGCGATTACAGAATAGAACATATATTCTATTTTGTCTTCGCCCCAAACGGCTCAACCTTAGTTTTCAACCGGTAATGGTGACCACTAGCGGCGAGGGAAATCAGCGGTCAGACGCGTGTTACGCACACGATTTCACAACAGGGGAAGAAAACAAGCCGGGCATGTCGAGCACGCCTCAACCCGTGGAGAGCGCAAAAAAACAGGGGCATCGTGCGGATGCCCCTGTGCATGTGCTATGTGAACCGCGAACGGCAGTTTACGGAACTTTGAGTTCCTGACCGGCATAGATCAGGCTGGGGTTCGTGATGCCGTTCAGCGCCGCCAGCTGCGGATACGTCACGCCGTACTTCAGCGCGATGCGGAACAGGTTCTCGCCCGGCTGCACCACGTGGACCTTGCCGCTCCATGCGGGCGTGACCGGATCGACGACGACCGCGGGCACGGCAACGTAGGCGGGCTGGAGGTAATAGTAGTACGGCCAGTAAAGCGGGTAGTTCGTCACTGCCGCCGGAACAGGTGCCGGGGCTGCGGGTGTGCCGATCACCGAGGGGATGGCCCCGCACACGTCCGAGGACACGACCAGCTTGGCCGAGTCGGGCCCGGCGTTGTATTGCACTTGCAGCTCATTCGATTTTAATGCCCACAGGCTGACCGTCGCCCCCGCAACGATCCGCTGATTCTGGTTCGTTGAGATGGCCGTCTTCAGCGGCAGGGAGATTTGCGACAGGTTGACGTAAAACACCGCCGTCGGGCCGTTCCAAATGGTCATGCCGTCAGCGATGCACTCGATAACGAACGGACTGGATCCCTGCGCCGCCACAATCCCAGCCCCCAGCGACAGGCTCAGGACCAGAACCATCGCTGCAATTAATAGACGCGACCCGCTACCCTTCTTCATTCGGTATTCCCCCTTCAAAGACAAATCGTTGCTCAAGCCTTAATTGTATTATAGAGGCATTCTTGTCATGCATATACTATGCCAACCAAACTCAAACCCTGCGATATGCCTGCGGAGAGAAGTCTTGCTGCTACATTATCTCGATCCGCCGTCGATATTCCGCCCCTCTCCCGCCCAGATGTATCCCCGCGAAACGCAGACAAACACCGCCCAACAGGGTTTTGTGGGGACAGATTTGATGCTCTTTAACTTTTAAATCCGGACAAAAACCAGGGCGGGTTTGAAACCCGCCCCTACAGTTCGCAGGGTCACGAGAGCGTGAGAAACCAGTTTT
>NZ_DAISHJ010000193.1:0-209 GCF_036822615.1 Aggregatilinea sp.
CACGCGCTGAACGGCGTCAGCTTCAGCCTGCCCGCCCGCCACAACGTCGCCCTGGTCGGCCCCACCGGCAGCGGCAAATCGACCCTCGTGCAGCTTTTGCTGCGCTTCATCGATCCGACCGGCGGCCAGATTACGGTCGATGGTGTGCCGCTGGTCGATCTGCCCGCCGAGCCATGGCGCGAGCGCATCGCGTGGGTTCCGCAGCGCCC
>NZ_DAISHJ010000193.1:221-5568 GCF_036822615.1 Aggregatilinea sp.
ACCTGTTCAACGCGTCCGTGGCCGACAACATCCGCCTCGCGCGCCCCGATGCCCCGTTGGACGACGTGATCCGCGCCGCGCAGCAGGCCCACGCCGACACGTTCATCGACGCGCTGCCCCAGGGCTACGACACCCCGGTCGGCGAGCGCGGCTCGCGGCTGAGCGGCGGGCAGGCCCAGCGCATCGCCCTGGCCCGCGCCTTTTTGAAGGACGCGCCTCTGCTGATCCTGGACGAAGCCACGTCCAGCCTGGACCCCGAAACCGAGACGCTGCTGCAAGACGCCATCGAGACGCTCATGCGCGACCGCACCGTGCTGATCGTCGCACACCGCCTGAGCACCATTTACCACGCGGATCAGATCGTCGTGCTCGACGGCGGTCAGGTCGTGGATACCGGCCCGCACGACGTGCTGCTCTCGCACGCGGGCATCTACCGCGATCTCGTCCAGGCGTACGCGGAACACAAGCCGTCAGCCGTCGGTGGTCAGTGATCAGCCAAAAGCGAGTTGCAGACACGATGATAGACTTCAAGACGTTGTACACCCGGGCCAGATTGCATACCCCCGCCCCCATTCCGGCCCTGACAGGAGAAGAGCAGCCGCACGATGACCGTAGGGGCGGGGCTTGCTCCGCCCGCCGTTCGCCTTCACTTTCGCGCAAGATCGCTTTTCCGCGCGTGTGGGGTAAGAAAACAGGCATCGCAGGTTTAAAACTCACCGACAAGCTAACGGGCAAAAGGCAGGCCTTGTTCCCAAACACGAGCGGCTCGACAAAGTACGCAAGGGTCGATGAACGTAAGCGTAGAGCAAACTTTGCCCGGCTTTTTCATCCCCGGGCGGGGCAAGCCCCGCCCCTACAAAAGGCGATCCTCGGCTCCCCCTCGAAGGGGCTTAATTTGGTGTGTATGGGTTTGAAATTTGCCCTGACAAAACCCGTCCGGAACACGCTTTTCTCCCCTCTCCAACTTGATTGGAGAGGGGCCGGGGGTGAGGTCCGCTCTTGCTGCTGTGAATCAGTAACGGCCAAATGACTATGACGAATAACTACAAGACATTTCTGCGACTTCTTCGCCTCGCCTCGCCCTTCAAATGGGGCATGGCCCTCGCCGCGCTGGTCGGATTCGCCACCATCGGCAGCAGCATCGGCCTGATGACCACCTCCGCGTGGATCATCGCGTCGGCGGCGCTGCACCCGGAACTCGGCGCGCTGCACGTCGCCATCGCGGGCGTGCGTTTCTTCGGTATCACGCGCGGCTTCTTCCGCTACGGCGAGCGCTACCTGTCGCACCAGACAACCTTCAAGCTGCTGGCGCGGCTGCGCCTGTGGTTCTACAACGCCATCGAGCCGCTGGCCCCCGCCCGCCTGATGGAGTACCGTAGCGGCGACCTGCTCACGCGCGCCGTGTCGGACGTGGACGAGCTGCAAAACCTGTTCCTGCGCGTGCTGGCCCCGCCGATGATCGCCCTCCTGACCAGCCTCGTGATGGGCGTGTTTTTCGCCACGTACGACGTGCGGCTGGCGATCGTGCTGCTGGGAGCGCTGGCGCTGGTCGGGATCGGCCTGCCGCTGCTGACGGGCGCGTTCAGCCGCGAGCCGGGCCGCTCCGTCCTGGCGACGCGCGCCGATCTCAACGTGGCGCTGGTGGACGGCGTGCAGGGTGTCGCGGATATGGTCGCGTACGGGCGGCAGGCCGATCACGTCATGCGCGTGAAGACGCTCAGTGAGGAATTCGAGCACGACCAGCGGCGTATGGCGCGCATCGGCGGCGTGCATACCATGCTCAGCACGCTGCTGATCGGGCTGGCCGTGATCGCCGTGCTGGTGATCGCCATCCCGAAGGTCCGCGACGGCAGTCTGGACGGTGTGATGCTGGCCGTGCTTGCCCTGGGGACCATGTCCAGCTTCGAGGCGGTGACGCCGCTGCCCGCCGCGTTCCAGCACCTGCGCAGCAACCTCGAAGCGGCGGATCGTCTGTTCGAGCTGCTGGACGCCGCGCCCGCCGTGACCGATCCGGCCACGCCCGCCCCTGCCCCGGCCAGCCCCGATCTGGCCGTGCGCGATCTGAGCTTCCGGTACGGGCCGGACGACACGCTCGCGCTGGACGGCATCAGCTTCAGCCTGCCGCCGGGCAAGCGGCTGGCGATTGTCGGGGAGAGCGGCGCGGGCAAAACCAGCCTGATCAACCTGCTGCTGCGCTTCTGGGACTATCAGTCCGGCACGATCGCGCTCGACGGGCGCGACCTGCGCGACTACCGCGCCGAGGACGTCCGCGCGCAGATGGCCGTGGTGCAGCAGGATACGCATCTGTTCAACGCCAGCATCCGGGAGAATTTGCAGATCGCCCGGCCCGGCGCTCCCGACGAAGCGCTGATCGCCGCCGCGCAGCAGGCCCAACTGCACGACTTCATCGCGGCGCTGCCGCAGGGCTACGGCACCTGGATCGGGGAGCAGGGCCTCAACCTGAGCGGCGGCGAACGCCAGCGGCTCGCCATCGCCCGCGCGATCCTCAAAGGCGCGCCGATCCTGGTGCTGGACGAGGCCACCGCCAACCTGGACGCGGTCACCGAGCGTGCGCTGATGGCCGCTATTCACGCCGCGATGCAGGGCCGCTCCACGCTGATGATCACGCACCGGCTCGTCGGCCTGGACGATTTCGACGAGATCCTGGTGCTAGACCGGGGCCGCATTGTCGAGCGGGGTCGCCACACCGACCTGCTCCAGATCGACGGGCACTACCGCCGCCTGTGGGAGATCCAGAACCAGATCCTCGCGGAGGTGTAGAAAGCAGCGTTTAGCCGTTAGCGATTAGCGGTTAGCAGCGAGCCGAAACCATACCCTGACAGCGTACATTGTAGGGGCATATCGTGATACGCCCCGTTTCTGTTTCCCCAGGCATCTCCCGCATGGTCTTTCGTAGGGGCGGGGCTTGCTCCGCCCGTTGTGCGCAAAGCCGGGTAGGGCAAGCCCTACCCCTACGGATCACGCCAATCCCTCTACGCGGCTCTTGCTAATCGCTAACCGCTGACCGCTGCTTTTTCGCTTCTAACGAACGTTCTACGCAGCGCTTATGTAATGTCTACGCACCGCTTATATTTTTCTAGCGCAGGCCGCTTATAGTAAAAGCATCACTGTAATCAATTCCGTTGTGACAGAAACGGCTGCTTGAGGAGGCTACTATCATGGCTCGTGTTGCTCGTTGGGACCCCATTCGTGACATGATTACGATGCGTCAGGCGATGGACCGCGCGATGGACGAATCCTTTGCGCGCGGCGCAGAAACACGCGGAACCGGCGCGTGGCTCCTGCCGATGGACGCCTACGTGACCGAAGACGCGATCGTGATCCGCGCGGACGTGCCCGGCATCGCGGCGGAAGACCTTGAGATTCTGCTCGAAGGCGATACGCTGACCATTCGCGGCGAGATCAAGCGCGACCAGGAGGAGAACCGCAAGTACGTCCTGCTGGAACGCCCGACCGGGAAGTTCGAGCGCACCCTGACCATCAACACGCCGATCGACCACGACAAGGTCGAGGCCAGCTTCAAAGACGGCGTGCTGACCCTGACTCTGGCGAAGGCCGAAGCCATCCGCCCGCGCCAGATTGCGGTCAAGGCCGGGTAAAACGCTCTTAACCCGGGTCGAGCAAGGTCAACTTTCCGGTTAAGCGGATTTAACCGGGACACAACTCAGTATTACCAACTGCCCGCTGGCGGTGACGAACTCCCCCACGTCATTCCAGCGGGCGTTTGCGTCCCCCTGAGCGGGCGCAGCGCCCGCTCAGGGGGACCATAGTGCGCTGTCCCTCGCGGCGTATCACCTGTACAATTCACGGTTGAAATAAAGAGACTATTGTCGTTTCCGTGAGCGCCCGGAGGAATCACCATGCGACGCCTATCATTTGCTGCGCTCGCGCTGCTGGCCGCGATGCTGCTGCTGGCAGCCTGCGGCGGCTCTGACGAGAAGCCAAAGCCCACGAATACCCCCGTTCCGCCGAGCGCCACCCCGCGCCCGACCTCGACGCCGGTCGTCGTGCCGGAAGTCGAGACCGACCCGACGGTACGCGGGCAGTTCCGGGTGATCGATGCCAGCACGGACCTGCCGACCGTCAACATTTACCTCAACGCGGCGCTCATCGGCAGCCAGTTCAGCGCCGGATCGTACACCGCGCAGCCGCTCACCTTCGGCGCGGGCACGTACACGCTGCGCGTCGTCGCGGTGGACGCCGAGGCGGACGCCCCGCCCCTGCTCGACTACGAATTGACGCTCGAAGCGGGCGAAAGCCAGATCCTGCTGCTGGGCGGGACGCCGGACGAGCCGGCCATCACGCGCTACGACGAGGACCTGTCGGGCCTGTCCGCCGGGACCGCGCGGATCAGCGCCATCGACGCCACGCCGGGCAGCGAGCCGTTCGACGTGTGGCTGGGCACGGAGGGCCTGTTCAGCGGGGTCGAGTTCGACGCGCCTGCCGGACCGGCGACCCTCGACGCAGGCTCGCAGCACATCGAGTTCCGGCGCGGGGTGTCCGTCTTCCGCGCGATGGACGTTCAGCTTGGCGAGCGCGTCGCGTATACCTTCGTGCTAGTGGGCACGGACGAGGACAGCGAGATCATCACCCTGCAAAGCCAGGTGCAGCTTCAGGCCGAAGTCCGCATCATTCACGCCGCGCAGGGCGTGCCCGCCGTGGACGTACTGCTCGACGACGAGCCGGTCGCCAGCGGCCTCGCCTACGGGACCTGGACCGACTGGGTATCGTCGCTGGCCCAGTCGCGGACGCTGCGCGTCGTGCCCGCAGGCGGCGGCGATCCGCTGTACGAAGCGCCGCTCGCGCTGCGCCCCGACCGCCCGCTGGACGTGATCCTGATCGGGGAGCCGGACGAGGTGAGCGTCGCGCAGGTGCAGGAAGACCGCTCGCCCACGCCGGGCAACGCCGCGCGCATGGTCTTCATCAACGCTGTGCCGCACGCCGCGCGCGTGGAGGTCACGACGTCTTCCGGCCCGGTCGAGGGCGTCTCGACGCTCAACTACGGCTTCGGGTCGGCGCCGATCACGGTCATCGAAAAGCAGGGCGCGTACGTCTTCAACAACGCCAATGTCAGCTCCGACCTCGTGGGCCGCACCGACGACACCCACTGGGCAGCGGGGCACGCCTACACCCTGATCGCCACGGGCGACGAGTCCGGCAGGCCGCTCGTGCTGGACAGCGAGGTGGGCACTAACGATACGGTCGTCAACGACTACGGCGCGATTGCGCCCGCTGACGCGGGCATGGAGCATTACCGCATTCGTATCATCAACGCGCGCAGCGAGGGCGGCGCGGTGGACGTGGACCTCGGCGGGCAGCCTGCCGC
>NZ_DAISHJ010000194.1:0-5541 GCF_036822615.1 Aggregatilinea sp.
CAGATCCTACAAGCAGCTCCTTTTTTTGTCAGTCCATAAACCTGTACATCGGGTTTGCTAACCGCGCCGTACCCAAACAATCACAGAGCAGAGGTTCGCCTCGATGCGGCGTTCCGGGAATGTCCTCATCAAGTTACTCACGCCTGGGCTAAAAATTAAGCGCTGGCTGGTTCTGCTGTTGTTTGGAGTCAGTATTCTCACGCTTGGTATGGTTCAGATTGTCGCACTGCTCAACGACACGGGCGAATTCGCGTCGGCCTTGCGCTTTGCGACGCTGCACTTTTTGCCGCCGTGGGCGCGGGTACTGATCGCAGGTGTGGTCGGGTCGAGCGCAATCTTCATCGCGCTGCGCCAATTCACCCGCTCGATCCTGGCTCCCCTGGCGACACAGCGCCGCGAATCGGTGCTGGATATGGTCTATGCCCACACACGCCGACAGAAGGGCCTGAAGGTCGTGGCGATCGGCGGCGGGACCGGGCTGCCCTCGGTGCTGCGCGGCTTAAAAACCGTCACCAGCCAGATTACCGCCGTGGTGACCACGGCGGACGACGGCGGCAGTTCCGGCAAGCTCCGGCGCGAATTGGGCGTTCTGCCACCCGGCGACCTGCGCAGCAACATTGCGGCGCTGGCCGACGACGAGGCGCTGATCACGCAGCTGTTCCAGTACCGCTTTTCGGAAGGCGGGCTGGAAGGGCACAGCTTCGGCAACCTGTTTCTGACCGCCATGGCCGACCTGACCGGCAGCATGGATCGCGCGGTCGCGGAGACGGGGCGCGTGCTGGCAATCGAGGGGCGTGTGCTGCCCTCCACCCTGCAAAATGTTACCCTGCTGGCCGAGGTCCGCATCCCAGGTGAAACCCGGCTGCGGCGCATCAGCGGTGAATCGCAAATTCCCGAGGCCGGTGGTAAGATCGAGCGCGTTTTCTTGCAGCCAGATCAGGTCCATGCTTACCCGGATGCTATCCGGGCAATCCTGAGCGCCGATCTGGTTGTCATTGGACCGGGCAGCCTGTTCACCAGTCTGCTGCCAAACCTGCTGGTGAACGGCATCGCGGAAGCGCTGCGCGCCAGCAACGCTTACAAAGTGTACGTCTGTAATGTTGCCACCCAGCCGGGAGAAACCGACGGGTTCAGCGTCACCGACCACGTTCTGGCCCTGGAAGCGCACGTAGGGCGCAACGTCTTCGATGCCGTGCTCGCAAACGATCACTACCCGACACGCAACGCGGGCGAAAATACGCTCTACGTCCTGCATTCGCCCGACGACCAGACTATCTACCAGCGCTATGACGTGCACTTAACCGATCTAACCGACGCTGACCGGCCCTGGCGTCACGATTCGAGCAAACTGGCGCGCGCCCTCCTTACGCTCTACAACCGAGCGCCCGCGGGCCGCACCTTTGCACTCCGGGATGGCAGCCACCAAGGCGCAGCCGTGAACGGACAAGTTGGAGGATAGCGCGCCCGGCGTGCTGTCCATGGCTCTATGTATCCACTGCAGTGTAGTCTAAGGAGAACAACCAATGGCACGCGTAGGTATTAACGGCTTTGGCCGTATTGGTCGTCAGGTCCTCAAGGCCATGCTCGAAAAGTACCCGAACGACCTCGAAATCGTGGCCTTCAACGACCTCGGCGATCTGCCGACCATGGCGCACCTGCTGAAGTACGACTCGAACTACGGGCGTTTCCCCGGCACCGTCGAAGTGGCCGAAGGCGGCCTACTGATCAACGGCAAGCTGGTCAAGACCCTGAGTGAGAAGAACCCGGCGGACCTGCCCTGGGGCGACCTGGGTGTTGACATCGTGATCGAGAGCACGGGTGTTTTCCGCAGCCGTGAGAAGGTCCAGCCCCACATCGACGCGGGCGCGAAGAAGGTCATCATCAGCGCGCCGGCCAAGGGCGCGGTGGACCGCACCATCGTTCTGGGCGTCAACGACGACCAGTACGATCCGGCGACCGACCACATCGTGTCGAACGCTTCCTGCACCACCAACTGCCTCGCCCCGGCGGCGAAGGTTGTCAACGACGCGTTCGGCATCAAGCGCGGCCTGATGACCACCATCCACTCGTACACCAACGACCAGCGCATTCTGGACATGCCCCACAGCGACCTGCGCCGTGCGCGCGCCGCTGCGGTGAACATGATCCCGACCACCACCGGCGCAGCCCGCGCGGTGGCCCTGGTGATCCCCGAGCTGAAGGGCAAGTTCGACGGCCTGTCGGTGCGCGTCCCCACCTCGACCGTCTCCCTGGTGGACTTCGTGGCCGAGATCGAAACCCCGACCAGCACCGAAGAACTGCACGCCAAGTTCAAGGAAGCCGCCAACGGCTCGCTCAAGGGCATCCTGGGCTTCAGCGAAGAACCGCTGGTGTCGATCGACATCAAGGGCGACGAGCGCTCCAGCATCGTCGACGCCGAATTCTCTTACGTCTTCCAGGAAACCATGATCAAGGTCATGACCTGGTACGACAACGAATGGGGCTATTCCATGCGTACCGCCGACCTGGCGGCCATCATGGGCAGCAAGCTCTAAGCGATTCGGGCAGTATCCATCGCACGAAGCGACTAACACAGGGGCGAGGGCCGCAGCGCCCCGCCCCTGTTCTTTCTAAGGAGATTATGCCGTGGCAAAAAAGACTGTTCGTGACATTGACCTGACCGGGAAGCGTGTCCTCGTCCGCGTCGACTTCAACGTTCCGATCAAAGAGGGCAAAGTGTCGGACGACACGCGCGTGCGTGCCGCTATCCCGACCCTGAAGTACATCCTTGAGCAGAAGCCGCGCTACGTTGCGCTGATGTCGCACCTGGGCCGTCCCAAGGGCGAGCCGGATCCGCAGTACTCGCTCAAGCCGGTGGTCCCTGTGCTGGCCGAGCTGCTGGGCACGGACGTGATCTTCAGCGACGAGCTGGTCGGTGATGCCGCCAAGCAGACGTGCGAGTCCGCACCTGAGGGCGGCGTGATCCTGCTCGAAAACACCCGCTTCTACAAGGGCGAGACCAAAAACGACGAAGCGCTCGCCAAGCAGTTGTCTGAACTGGGCGACGTGTACGTCAACGACGCGTTCGGTTCCGCGCACCGCGCCCACGCCTCGACGGAAGGCGTCGCGCGCTTCCTGCCCGCCGTCAGCGGCTTCCTGATGCAGAAGGAACTCGACTATCTGCTCAAGGCGATCGAAGCGCCGGAACGCCCGTTTGTGGCAATCCTGGGCGGGGCGAAAGTCTCGGACAAGATCGGCGTGATCGAGTCGCTGCTGGGCAAGTGTGACGCGCTGTTGATCGGCGGCGGCATGGCGAACACCTTCTTCAAAGCCCAGGGCTACGAAGTCGGTGACTCGCTGGCCGAAGACGAAGCGCTCGACACCGCGAAGGAACTGCTGGCAAAGGGCGGCAGCAAGCTCGTCCTGCCCTCCGAAGTCGTGATCGCGGATGCGTTCGACAACGAAGCGAATACCCGCGTGATCAAGCCGTCCGACGGCGTGCCCGCTGGCTGGCGCATCCTCGACATCAGCAGCGGCGCGGTGGACGACTTCCGCCAGTATCTGAAGGACGCCCGCACGATCGTTTGGAACGGCCCGATGGGCGTCTTCGAGATGCCCAGCTTCGCCAAGGGGACGTTCCAGGTTGCGGAAATCCTGGCTGAGTCCAATGCGACGACCATCATCGGCGGCGGCGACTCTGTGGCGGCGGTCAACAAGGCGGGTCTGGACGACCGTATGTCGCACATCTCGACCGGCGGCGGCGCGAGCCTCGAACTGCTCGAAGGCAAGGCCCTGCCCGGCGTGGTCGCGCTGAACGACAAGTAAGGTTTGATCATCATGGGCTGTCCGTGCTGGGCAGCCCATCGTTTTATCCGGCGCAGGACTTGCTCCTTAGCGCCGATTCTGATTTAATCCTCGTAACGCTTTGGAAGGACTGACTCATGCGCATTCCCATCATTGCCGGTAACTGGAAGATGTACAAGACGCCGCAAGAAGCCGTGGCGTTCGTGAACGCGATTAAAGGCCCGCTGGCGGACCTGACCGCCGCCGAACGCGTCGTTTGCCCGCCCTACGTGGCACTGCCCGGCGTCGCGCAGGCTCTCGAAGGCTCCGAGATCGCCGTCGGCGCGCAGGATCTGCACTGGGAAGACGAGGGCGCGTTCACCAGTCAGGTGTCCGGCCCCATGCTCAAGGGCCTGGTGAAGTACGTCATCATCGGCCACTCCGAAACCCGCGAGTACCAGGGCGTGACCAATGAAATGGTCAACAAGAAGGCGAAAGCCGCCCTGCATCACGGCCTGCATCCGATCATCGCCGTGGGCGAAAGCCTCGCCATCAACGAAGCGGGCGAAACACAGTCGTTCGTCGAGACGCAGATCCGCGCCGCGTTCGACGGCATTCCCGCGTCTGACCTGGACAAGATCGTGATCGCCTACGAGCCGATCTGGGCCATTGGCACGGGCAAGAGCGCCAGCGGCGAACAGGCCAATGGCATCATCGGCAACATCCGCGCCACCATCGCGGACCTGTACGACGATGCAGTGGCCCATGCCATGCGCATCCAGTACGGCGGCAGCGTCAAGCCGAACAACATGGTCGAATTCATGAGCCAGCCGCACATCGACGGTGCATTGGTCGGCGGCGCCGCGCTCAAGGAAGACTCGTTCATCGAACTGGTCCGCCTTGCGATCCAGGCAAAAGGACTCTAAGCGCACTCGTATCCTATGAACGTTAGCAACCTGCTCACGCCGTGGCTGCTGCTAGGTGGTGTGCTTTTCCTCCTCGTGCAGGCGGAAAAGTGGATCCACAGCCACCTGTACGGTGTGGGCTGGTTGCTGACCCAGGACAAACAGAGCGCGACCGCGCTTTACTACCTCGTCCTGCTTCCCGGCGTTTTCGTCCATGAAGTGACCCAATGGCTGCTGGCAGGCGCGCTCAACGTGCGGACCAAGCGCGTCATGGCGTGGCCCCAGGCGCAGGAAGACGGCACGCTGCGCCTCGACTTTGTGCAGATCCAGCAAGCGAGTTGGCTGGCGTCAGCGTTCATCGGCGCGATCCCCTTCATTACCGGAACGACGCTTATCTGGCTGATCAGCAACCAGATCCTCAACCTGGAACAGTTTTTGGATTCGCTGAGTTCCGGCGATCTCACGGTGATCGGACCCGCATTACAGCAGGTAGGCAGCACGCCCGATTTCTACCTGTGGCTGTACATCCTGTTTGCGATCACCAACGCCATGATTCCCACACCTGCCGACCGCAAAGGCTGGCCGCTGCTGATCGCGCTGTTCGCGGTGGTCCTGGGCTTCCTGGTGCTGATCGGCGTGGGGCCGCGCCTGTACGAAACGTTTACTGGCCCGGTCGCTCACACGCTGAATCTGATGACGGCGGCCTTTACCACCGTGCTCGTCCTCGAAGTGCTGGCGATCGTGGTCATCGGCACGGGGGAGCAAATCCTTCAGCGGTTCACAAAACGCTCGTTTACATACACAAAGCCGGTTGCGCCCGTACCTACCCGCGAGCCGGGATCGAGCCTGCCACTGCCGCCCGGTGCGCCGCCGC
>NZ_DAISHJ010000195.1:0-5512 GCF_036822615.1 Aggregatilinea sp.
CTGGACCCGCTCGTGGCGTCCAGCGGCGCGGATCGCGTGCTGACCACGAAAACGGCGATCCCGCTCGGCGTGGCGCTGGCGCTGGTCGCGGATCGCGTCGTGCTGTACCCCGCCGTGCATCCGGCGGAAGCGGGTGCCGCGTTTGTGATCGAGGGCGCGTATGACGTCGGGCATCCGACCGTGTTGCTGTCGGATACGCTGCTGGATCGTGCGCAGGCGGAAGCGCTTCGGGCGCTGGCGGGCCGGGTTGGGCTGGAGATTCACGCAGTCGTCGCGGTGATCGACCTGGGGCTGGGCGCGCGTGAGGCGCTGGAAGCGGCAGGCTTCAGCGTGGCGGCGGTGTTTACGCTGCGTGAGGCGCTGCCGCTGTTGGAAGACGTGGGTGTGCTGCCGCCGCCGATGCGCGTAAGCGTCGAGGCGTGGCTGGCAGAGATCAGTTTGGCGTAATCAGGACTGGACGTTTTCGTGAGATGAACCTGACGGGGTGCTTCAACGGAGCGCCCCGCCACTGTGTCAGGAGTGTTTTTCGAGCGATGCCCGGCGCATTTCGAAGGCATCGCGCGTGAGGATCAGGGTGCGTTTCAGGCCATTGGCCCAGGTGTGCTCAAGTTGGAAGCCGATGGCTTCCGCCATACGCATAGCGCGCGTGTTGTTCACGGGTATATCCAGGCGCATGGCCCCGCAGCAGTTATCTTCGAAGACCGCCGCCGCATAGGCAAGTACCGCTTCGCTGGCGTAGCCCTGGCCCCACAGGCTCGTATCGCCAATGGAAATCGAGAAGGTTACACAGCCGGGGCGGTCGTCGCAGGAGATATAAAACTCGCCAATGGGCGTCTGGTCACCGTCGCGGCGGCAGATCACGAAATGCCGGGGTTCTTTCTTCCGGTTATCGATATGACGGCGGAACCACGCGTCCACATCCGCTTCGTCATAGTTCTGCATGCCGTCCCCTGTGCCGGAGGGACCCATGATGGCCGGATTGTTCCACCATTGGTGGAGGTAGGGCGCGTCAGCGCGGGTTGTGGGCCGGATGATGATCCGCTCACCGGTGACATATTGAGGGAGGGGGTGCGCGCTGCTGTGCTGTGTGTCGTTAGTCATCGTCGTCTAACCTCAAGACTGCCATAAACGCTTCCTGTGGGACTTCGACGTTACCGATCATTTTCAGGCGTTTCTTGCCTTTTTTCTGCTTTTCGAGCAGTTTTTTCTTGCGCGTGATGTCGCCGCCGTAGCACTTGGCAAGCACGTCCTTGCGCAGGGCTTTGACATTGGCGCGGCTGACGATGTGTTTGCCGATCGCCGCCTGGATCGGCACTTCGTAGAGCTGGCGCGGGATCAGGCGCTTGAGCTGAGAGACGAGCTTCTGGCCTTTGTGGAAGGCCTCGTCCTCATGCACGATCATCGCCAGCGCATCGACAGGCTGCTTGTTGACCAGTACGTCCAGCTTGACCAGTTTTTCGGCGCGGTATTCGTCCAGGTGATAGTCGAGGCTGGCGTATCCGCGCGTCGCGGCCTTCAGGCGGCTGTAGAAATCCACGATCATTTCGGCCAGCGGAATTTTATACTTGAGCTGCACGCGCATGGGATCGAGATATTCCATGTTCACGTACTCACCGCGCTTGGAGGTCACCAGTTCCATGATCGCGCCGATGTACGTTTCCGGCGTGAAGATCTCGATCGACATCCACGGCTCGCGGATTTCATCGATCACGCTCGGATCGGGCAGATCGGCGGGGCTGGTAATGGTGAGTGTCTCGCCGTCGCGCATCAGGAGCTGATATTCCACGCTGGGCGCGGTGGCGAGGATGTCAAGATCGTATTCGCGTTCGAGCCGCTCCTGCACGATCTCCATGTGGAACAGGCCCAGGAACCCGACGCGGAAACCGAAGTTGAGCGCCTGCGACGTTTCGGGCGTGTAGGTCAGCGAGGCGTCGTTGAGCTGGAGTTTTTCAAGCGCGTCGCGCAGGTTGTTGTAGTCGTCGTTGTCGGACGGGTAGAAGCTGGCGTACACCATGGGCTTGATGTGCTTGTAGCCGGGCATCGGCTCAGCCGCGCCGCCCTGCGCCAGCGTGATGGTGTCACCCACGCGGCACTCGCGCACGGTCTTCAGGCCGGTGGCGATGTAACCGACTTCGCCCGCCGCCAGTTCGGAAACCGGCTTCATATCGGGGCTGAACACGCCCAGCTCGATCGGGATCGCCTGCGCGCCGGACGCCATGAGCTTGAGTTCCTGGCCCGACTTAAACGTACCTTCGGCCACGCGCACGTAGGCGATGACGCCCTTGTACGAGTCGTAGTGGCTGTCGAAGATCAGGGCACGGGGCGGCAGGGTCGCGTCGCCTTTGGGCGCGGGGATGCGCTGGACGATGGCTTCGAGAATCTGATCGACGTGCAGGCCGGTTTTGGCGCTGACACGGATCACATCTTCGGCGGGGTAGCCGAGCACGTCTTCGACTTCCTGGGCGATGTCGTCGGGCATCGCGCCGGGCAGGTCGATCTTATTCACGACCGGGATGATCTCAAGATCGTGTTCCAGGGCCATGTACAGGTTGGCGAGCGTCTGCGCTTCGATGCCCTGGGTGCTGTCCACGATGAGCAGCGCGCCTTCGCACGCCTGGAGCGCACGCGAGACTTCGTAGGAGAAGTCCACGTGGCCGGGCGTGTCGATGAGGTTCATTTCGTATGTTTCACCATCGGAGGCGGTGTACTGCATGCGCACGGCAGACGCTTTGATCGTCACGCCGCGCTCGCGCTCCAATTCCATGCTGTCGAGCACCTGCTCTTGCATATCGCGCTCGCTGATAGTGCCTGTAATTTGCAGCAGGCGGTCGGCCAGGGTGCTTTTGCCGTGGTCGATGTGCGCGATGATCGAGAAGTTCCGAATGTGCGATTTGTCCATGTGGGCTTCTGAGTTACGTGTGCTATGCGCTTGCGCGCTGACGGTAGGGTGTGGTGGTCGAGTGGTGAACTGTGCCCTAGTATAACCCGGTTAGGGCAGGTTGAACATAGTCTCACCTTTTCGCGGCTAAGACTTCGCTGAATGATCCCCCGATTGGTCACTTTGCCGCACAGCGATTCGGGCCCGATTGTGCAATTGAACCGCAGCGATTGTTTTCTCGCACGCAATCCGTACGCAACACGCCGCCGCGTTTCGTATCTATTGTCAAAGTACGTTTCATGCGACGAGGTGGAGAAGATGGCGGATAGTTTGGATCGCGGATTGAAACGGCGGACGCTGCTGCGACTCGGCGGGTGCGCGGCGGTGATGGCGGCAACCGGCAGCATTGGCGCTGTGGTTGCCACGCAAACCGATCTCGTGGACCGGCTTCAGGGCGTTTCGGACACGAAACTGCTGGCGCACGAGGTGTGGGACTATGAAGACGGCATGCTTACCGTCGATTTGAGCCAGGTTCCCGATCTGGCGGCGCTCAACAGCGCGATGCGGATCGAAGACGAGGCCGTGCCGGAACCACTGCTGATCGTGCATGGCGCGGACGACGACTACTACATATTCGTCAACCGCTGCCCGCACAACCAGCGTCAAGTCGATCCGGTCGAGGGCAAGCTGAAATGCGTGTGCCCCAGCCATTCCACGTTCGATTATACGGGCGCGGTGCTGTCCGGCCCGGCGGGTGCACCGCTGGGCACCTATACGGTGGCGCGCGAGGGGGATCGTTTGCAGGTGGCGCTGGCGTAAGCGCGGGCGAGGGGCAGCGGCGAGATAGAATTGTCTTGCAGCACCCCCGCCAACCCACTATACTCTGCGGCGGTCAAAATCGGCTATAGTCTCCGTAGAAATACCCCAAATTGGTATCCAATCACGGAAGGTGAGGCAGCGTGGGATCGCTACGTAAAGGCCTGGGCCGGACGCGGCAGTCCTTTTTTGGGCGCATTGCGCAGGCGTTTGGCTCGACAGATATCACGGAAGAGACGTGGGACGACGTGGAGGCGCTGCTGATTCAGGCAGATGTCGGCGTGCCCACGACGATGAAAATCATCGACAATATGAAGTCGCGCGTGCGGCGCGAGGGAATCACCAAGCAGCCGCAGTTAATCGAGGCGCTGAAAGCCGAGCTGCGCGGGCTGCTCAAGGAGCCGACGCCGCTCAATCTGAGTGGGCGGCAGCTTTCGGTGATGTTGATCGCGGGTGTGAACGGGTCGGGCAAGACCACGTCGATCGGCAAGATCGCGTACCGCATGCGGCTGAACAACCGTAAGGTGATCGTGGCGGCGGGCGATACGTTCCGCGCGGCGGCGATCGAGCAGCTTCAGATGTGGGGCGAGCGGGCCGAAGTGCCTGTGATCGCCGGGCGGCCCAACAGCGATCCGGCGGCGGTGGTGTTCGACGCGGTGAACGCGGCCACGGCGCGCGGCGCGGAAGTACTGATCGTGGATACCGCCGGGCGTCTGCACAGCAACTCGAACTTGATGGCCGAACTGCGCAAAGTGCGTGACGTGCTGCGCCGCGTGGTGCCGGATGCGCCGCACGAGGCGCTGCTGGTGCTGGACGGCACGACCGGGCAGAACGCGCTGACGCAGGCGAAGAAGTTCCAGGAAGCGATTGATATCACGGGTGTGATCGTGACCAAACTCGACAGTTCCGCGAAGGGCGGCATGTTGTTCGCCATCCAGCAGGAGCTTGGCCTGCCGATCCATTACATCGGCATCGGCGAGGGCATGTACGATCTGGTGTTCTTCAACCCGGCAGCGTTCGTAGACAGCCTGTTTGAAAACGGCGACGAGGAGTAAGGCACGTGGAAGATTTGATCAGCCGTCTGAACGAAATGCGCGAAACGTTAGATCAGCTCATGGAGCGTCTTTGACCTCGCTTCACAGCGTGAGGAAGCCGCAGCCTTAGAGGAAGAATCGGCCCAGCCGACTTTCTGGGACGATCCGCAAGATGCGCAGCGTAAAATGCGCCGGATGTCCCGCCTAAAAGCCAATGTCGAGCAGTGGGACGCTGCGCTGCGCCGTATCCACGACGCGATCGAGCTGGCCGAACTGGGTGACGAGGATCTCGCGCCCGAATTGACCGCCGAGACGGACGCACTGGCGGTGGTGGCCGACGCTCTGGCGTTTCGCGCCAAGCTGAGCGGGGAATACGACGCGGAAGACACGTACCTCGCTATCCATTCCGGCGCGGGCGGGACCGACGCGGCGGACTGGGCGTCGATGCTGCTGCGCATGTTCGTGCGGTGGGCGGAACGGCGCGGGTTCAAGGTCGACGTGGTGGACGAGATGCCGGGCGACGAGGCCGGGATCAAAAGCGTCACGCTGGCGATTCAGGGCGATTACGCTTACGGCTACTTGAAGTCCGAGCGCGGCGTGCACCGGCTGGTGCGGCTCAGCCCGTTCGACTCGGCGCACCGGCGGCATACGTCGTTCGTGCTGGTCGAGGTGTGGCCGGACGTGCAGGAAGAGATCGATCTGGAAATCAAGGACACCGACTTGCAAATCGACACGTACCGGTCGGCGGGCGCGGGCGGCCAGAACGTGCAGAAAAACGAGACGG
>NZ_DAISHJ010000196.1:0-5508 GCF_036822615.1 Aggregatilinea sp.
GCCGATGCGCCCACGTCGCGTCGCCGCCGTACTGCTGGCGGTGCTGCCGTGGCTGCTGCGGGGTCCCGCAAGCGGAGGCCGGGCGGCGGCGCTGGTGGCGCTGGTGGTGTTCGACCTGTTCAGCGTGACGATGGGGCGCAACTTCGAGTCCATGCCCGCCTCGGATCGCCTGCCGCAGCCGGAGATCGTCGCGTGGCTGGACGATCATCTGCCGCCGGGCGAGCGTATCGACGCGCGGCGCGGGCTGCGTGACAACTTCGGAACACTGTACGACGTGCCGGACATTCGCGGCATCAGCCCGCTGCGCCTGGACGCGATCGATCGCATTTTGAGCCTGCCGGACGACCGCGCCTGGGATCTGCTGGCGGTACGCTACGTGCTCACGGACTGGAACGAGCTGATGGCTCCCAGCACGATCGCCGCCACGGATGCCGATCCGTACGGCGCGTACAACGTGCACGAACTCGACGCGCCGCGCGGCTTCGCGCACCTGACGTACGGCGCGACGGTCGTCGGGTCGGATGCGGACGCGTACGGGCTGCTGCGCGAACCGGCGTACGACACGCACCGGTACGCGATCCTCGACCGGAATCCGGGCGTCGAGTTCCCCGAAAACTTCCCCGACGATCCCGGCAGCGCGGCGGTGATGGCCTTCGCGCCGGAGCGGATCACGATCAGCGCTGAGAATCCGGCCCCTGCCGTGCTGACGCTGGCCCTGCCCGACTACCCCGGCTGGGAGGCGACCGTGGACGGCGCAGACGCGGAGATCCTGCGCGCGTACGGCGGGCTGAGCGCGGTGGCCCTGCCGGATGCAGGCGCGCATACGATCGAGCTGGCTTACCGCCCGTGGAGCTTCCGCATCGGCGCGATCCTCAGCATCGCGGCGTGGCTGGGCGCGGCAGCGGTCGCGGCGTGGTCCATCGCGCGAGCGTGGGCCGGGCGGCGGGAAACCTCGCGCGAAGTATGATACAATAACTTTCAGCTTCTCTAATTTCCGCCCTTACAATTCTGTATTCAAGTTTGGCCCCAAGGAGATGCCATGGCCGACTATACGCTGACCATCAACGGCGAATCCGTGACGGTCACAGTCTCCCCTGACACCCCTCTGCTCTGGATCCTGCGAGATACCCTCGGACTGACCGGCACCAAGTACGGGTGCGGGCGCGGTCTGTGTGGGACCTGCACTGTGCACCGCGACGGCGAGGCCGTCCGCTCGTGTATGCTCACCGCCGACAACGTGGGTGACAGCGCGATCACCACCATCGAGGGCATCTCGCCCGACGGATCGCACCCGGTTCAGGCCGCCTGGATCGAGGAAAGCGTCGCGCAGTGCGGCTACTGCCAGCCGGGACAGATCATGCAGGCCGCCGCGCTGCTGGCCGAAAATCCGGATCCGACCGACGAGGAGATCGACGCGGCGATGTCCGGCAATTTGTGCCGCTGCGGGACGTACAGCCGCATCCGGCGGGCCGTGCACCGCGCGGCGGAAGGCGGTGGATCATGACCCCGGTTTCACGCCGTACGTTTTTGAAGGTCGCCGGGGGCGCGGGGACCGGGCTGGTGCTCGGCTTCGAGCTGCCCGCGAAACAGCGCGCCAGGGCCGGATCCGTGCCGCCGCCCGCGCCGGGCTATCCCGCGCAGGACGGCACGCCGACCTACGAGCCGAACGCATATCTGGAGATCGCGCCGGACGGCACGGTCACCGTGCAGATCTTCCGCAGCGAAATGGGGCAAGGCGTCGAGACGGCGTTCCTGATGATCGTCGCGGACGAGCTTGAGGCCAACTGGGACATGATGGTCCCAGTTCAGGCGCGGCCCGCGTCGGTGTACGGCAACCAAGTGACCGCCGACAGCCGCAGCATCTCGCTGTCGTGGGACGTGCTGCGGGCCGTCAGCGCCGCCGCGCGTACGATGCTGGTCGAGGCCGCCGCGCAGCAGTGGGGCGTCGATGCGGCGGAGTGCCGCGCCGAAAATCACAGCGTGGTGCACGACGGATCGGGGCAGTCGCTGGGCTACGGCGAACTGGCCGACGCCGCCGCCGCGCTGCCCGTGCCCGGCATGGACGAAGTGACGCTCAAGGATCCGGCAGATTTCAAGTTCATCGGACAGCCCATGGGCCAGCTCGATAATCCCGACTTCGTGACGGGCGCGGCCCAGTTTTGCAGCGACATCCGGCTGGACGGGATGCTGTATGCCACGATCGCGCGGTGCCCGGTCTTCGGCGGCACAGTCGCCAGCTACGACGACAGCGCCGCGCTGGCAGTCGAGGGCGTGCGGCAGGTGCAGCAGGTGGGCAACTACGGCGTGGCGGTCGTCGCGGAGAGCACCTGGGCCGCGATCCAGGGCCGCGCGGCGCTGGACGTCACCTGGAACGAAGGCGACAACGCGACGTTCAACAGCGAAGACGTCTTCGAGGAACTGGCCCAGCGCGCGCACGACGAAATCATGGCGATGGATGACGGCGCAGACGCCAACATCATCCTCGATGCGGGCTACCAGATCCCCTACCTCGCGCACGCGCCGATGGAGCCGATGTGCTGCGTCGCGCACTACACGGGCGAAACGCTCGAGATCTGGGCTCCGACGCAGCACCGGCAGGACGTGCTGGGCCGCGCCGCCGAAACGAGCGGCCTGGGGCACGAGCGCATCACGGTGCACGTGCCGCTGCTGGGCGGGGCGTTTGGTCGCCGCCTGGAATCGGACTTCGCCATCGACGCGGTGCTGGTATCGATGGCCGCCAATGCGCCGATCAAGCTGTTCTGGTCACGCGAGGACGACATCCAGCACGACTACTATCACCCGCTGACGTACCAGTTGAAGTACAAGAAGCTCGACCCGGAAAGCAGCTCGCTCGACAGCCGCCAGCGCGTCGATAACATCCCGACCGGGCCGTGGCGATCGGTCGATAACGTGCCCGAGGCGCTGGTCAACGAGTGCTTCGTGGACGAAGTCGCCCACGCGGCGGGCTACGATCTGATCGAAAGCCGCCGCTGGAGCTACGGCGATTCGCCGCGCGGGGCGGTCATGGAACGGGCGGTCGAACTCAGCGGGTGGAACGATCCGCTGCCGGACGGCCACGCGCGCGGCATCGCGGTGCACAGCACGTTCGGCGTGACGCACGTCGCGCAGGTGCACGAGATCTCCGTGGCGGACGACGGCACGCTGACCATTCACCGCATCGTGTGCGTGGTGGACTGCGGGCGCGTGGTCAATCCCGACATGGCCGAGGCGCAGATCGAGGGCGGGATCGTGTTCGCGCTCTCGGCGGCGCTGGGCAGCGAGATCACGATCGAAAACGGGCGTGCCGTGCAGAGCAACTTCCACGACTATTCGATCCTGCGCTTCGATGAGATACCGCCGATCGAGATCACGTTCGTGGAAAGCGAGGAACCGCCGCAGGGCGTGGGCGAAATGGGCGTGCCGACGACCATGCCCGCGCTGCTGAACGCGATCTATAACCTGACGGGCAAGCGCATCCGCCGCATTCCGATCCGCGCGGAAGACCTGCGCGCAAGCTGATTCGGGGTATACTCGGCGGGTTGTGCCTATCCGCAGGGGCAGTTCGGCGCAGTTTAACAACTGAATCCGGTCCTCGTAGAGACCTCACCCCCGGCCCCGGAAACGCAGGGATTGGGGAT
Organism: Aggregatilinea sp.; assembly: GCF_036822615.1. NCBI lineage: Bacteria > Bacillati > Chloroflexota > Anaerolineae > Aggregatilineales > Aggregatilineaceae > Aggregatilinea > Aggregatilinea sp. The sequence goes on from NZ_DAISHJ010000196.1 coordinate 3,639, forward strand.
CAGGGAAAAGCAAACGCGACCTCGCCCCCGGCCCCTCTCCAACTTGATTGGAGAGGGGATACAGACAGGGTGCCAGCGATCCGTTGATCGCCCTTCCCTCTCATGGGATACCGCTGGTGAGCAAGTTTTAAGGGGCAGTTCGTGAACTGCCCCTACCGGGCGGGTTTGAAACCCGCCCCTACAGGCGCGCCGCCAGCGGGAGCGAAACCGGGCGGAGCAAGCTCCGCCCCTACGAAAACCGGATGAAGTCGCCAAACCGCACCGGCATCCCCCTGCCGCATGCAAACGACCAGTTATGGAAACGACACCTTCTACGTTTAAACGACGGTACGTCTTGCGCGGTCTGCAAAGCGGATCGCTGGAACGGATGCTGCACGCCCCCCGCCCCACGGCGATCGTCGTCGGCGCGGCGATTGGGCTGCTGGGCGGCGCGCTCGCGCTGCTGACGGTGCTGGCCGGGCCGGTGATGGCGTTCGGCGCGGTGCTGGGCCTGGGCGTGGGACTGTACGTGCTGACCGATTTGCAGGGCGCGCTGTACGCCACGCTGGGCGTGATCGCGCTGCTGCCGTTCGGCAACCTGCCGGTCAACATCGCCGTGACGCCCACTCTGCTCGACGCGGCGCTGGGCGGCTTTTTGCTGGTCTACGCGATGCAGTGGATGACCGGGCAGCGGCGGTTGTTCCGATCCACGCCGGTCACGGCGGTCGCGCTGGGCTTCACGATGATCATGCTGTTCGCGTTCTTCATGGGCCTGCGCCACGCGCCAATGACGTCGCGCGTGCTGCGCAACGTGGCTGAGATGATGCTGGCACTGGTGATGATCCCGGTGCTGGTAGACGTCATGCGCGACCCGCGCACGCTGCGGCGGGTGATCGCCGTGCTGATCCTGTGCGGCGGCGCGGCGGCGTTCGTCGGGATCGTGCTGTGGCTGCTGCCGGACGCCACCGCTGAGGCGATGCTCAACCGCCTGGGGCGGCTCGGCTACCCGGTCGGCGGGGTGATCCGCTACCGCGAAACGTACGGCGCGATCCTCAACGAGCGCGCGATCGGCACGTGGGTCGATCCGAACGCGTACGGCGGCTTTCTGCTGATGGTGGGCGCGGTGACAGCTCCACAGGTGTTCGCGCGGGAACCGGTGCTGGATCGCCGCCTCGTGACGGGCATCCTGGGGCTGATCGGGATCTCGATCTTCCTGACCGACTCGCGCGGGGCGATGCTCTCACTCGGCGCGGCGTTCGCGTTCATCGCGGCGATGCGCTACCGCAAGCTGCTGCTGATCATGGCGGTGGCGGGGGTCGTCGCGCTGTTTTTGCCGTTCACGCAGCGCTACATCGAAAAGTTCGAGGCGGGCATTCGCGGCGAAGACGTCGAGACGCAGATGCGCTTCGGGGAATACCGGGACGCGCTGACGCTGATCGAACGCCACCCGGTGATCGGCGTGGGCTTCTCCGGCACGCCGGAGATCGACCTGTACCTGGGCGTGGCGAACACGTATCTAACTGTGGCGTCGAACGCGGGACTGGTCGGGCTGGCGGCGTACCTGCTGCTGTTCGCCAGCGCGTTCGGGTATGGGCTGGCGCACTATACGCAGATCGTGGCGAACAACGCCCTGCGAGACGTGTGGCTGGGGCTGGCGGCGGCGCTGATCGGCGTGCTGGTCGGCGGCGTGTTCGACCATTTTTACTTCAAAATCGACTCGTTCCAGGCGACAATGACGTTCGTGTGGATCGTGATGGGGCTGATGTTGGCTGCCACGCGACTGGCGCAGGACGAGACGTCCGCTGGCGCGGCGGAAGCAGCGGTTAGCGATTAGCCGTTAGCTGACCCGATGTACAAGTTTAATCGGACAGAAGGTCAGCGAACTGGAGCG
>NZ_DAISHJ010000197.1:0-5127 GCF_036822615.1 Aggregatilinea sp.
ATTCCCCAGCGTGTGCGCATGCCCGGTCATCAGGTTGTGTGCGAAGGCCGCGGCGGTCAGGCTCAAGGGGCGGTCGCTGCGTTCGGGATCCAACTTCTCGATATCGATCGCCACATCCAGCGTGAAAGGTTCGTTGGCCTTCACGGCTTGCAGCATCGATCGCCCGGCGGCGGTCCAGTGCATTTGGCCCTGAGTGGGCTGGTATGCGCGGATCTGCGTGACGCACAGCCGCAGCGTCTCGGGACGCGGGGCCGGGGTGGGGGAATAAACCGGCGCGTGTAGTTCCTCACCTGCAGGGCTGGTATCGCCGTTGTGCGATTCCGGTTCGGGAGCCGTGGAGGACAGCAGCGCCCGCGCGTGTGCCAACACCTGCTGCATCTTGTCGCTGAACGGTGCGTCGATCTCCGGGATGTTGTATGCCTCAGGAACCGGACGCTCTGCGCGCGGCTTCTCCGGGATCGGCGCGGGCGTCGGGGCAGGTGCGGAAGGCTCGCGCCGTGCTAGCATCCAGTCCCACGGCGCAGACGCGGCGGATTCCGGCCACGTTTCTCCTTCGTCGGCCTCCATATGATGCACGCTGATCTCGCGCTCGATCTCCCCATACGGGTTGGTCCGCTCGCGGAACTCCACCACGAACGACGCGGAGGGCTTCCAGGCATCGGGCGGAACGTGCAGGCTTTCCCGCTCGAATTCAGGCAGCGCCGACGCCAGGATACCCGCCTGCTCGATCCAGCTCTCGATGGCGCTCATCGCCACGATCTTGCCTTCCGGTCTCAGGCGCGACATGATGTCCTCGGGCGACATATCGGCCAGATCCGCATAGGTGCGGATCCTGAACGTATCCCGCAGCCATTTCTGGCGGGCGGGGCCGATCCCGTTGATTTGCGTGAGGTCCGCGTACCGGTCCGAAGTCGAGTGTTGGGAGGCCATTGCACTGCTCCTGAATTACTGATCGCCGGAATCAAGAGGATTCGTAGCGTCGCTGCGTGGATAGAAAAGGTGATGACCCGGCTCCGGCGCGTCTGATATGTGCCGGAGCCGGGTTGCGCCCGTTGAAAAGCGCTAGGCCTTATAGAACTGCATGACCTGGCCTTCGAAGTAGCCCGCGATGGGCACCGGATTGCCAGTCATTGTGTCCGTGAGGGTCAGGACTGCGGCCATCTTGTACGGGCCGGGGATCAGGTTGCCCGGAACCCCGCCGGGGAACGCCGGCAGCGTCGCTTCATAGGTCCGCTCAAGGGCGACCAGCGGCACCGAGTTGCCCAGCACGTCGTCGTGGGCCACCTCTCCTTCGAAGCCCTTCCCGAAGGATTCGAGGACGATGCTCACATGCCAGGTCGTGTTGTCGGTCATCGTGCCCGCGAACAATCCCTTCACGTTCCACTTCACGCGGATCTTCCACGCGTCACCGATGTGGATGATGCTCGTGGGCTGCTGCCCGGGATCCAACACGATCACGTTCGAAATGTCGCCTTCAAAAAACGGAGCGTTTTGCGGTTCGATTGGCATTTTGAATTCTCCTCACATCTGGCTTCTTGGGCATCTACGGTCGACCGTTATTAAGTGAACTCCCGTGGAATTAAGCAGGACTATTCTTCAGTTTGTGAGCCTATTAAAAAGATTGCGCTCCCGGCTGTGCGGCCCGCCGGGGCGCAAGGGAGCCGCCTCTTGTAAGGCGCAGACTTGGAGTGGACTTTATGCGCACCCGCCGCGCACTTAATTGTTTGAATCTGGCCGTTCGCATCGAGCGCCCAAATTAACCGCCTGTGCACGCTTTTTAAGTGAAATTTCAGCGCTTAACCCCGGTTTATGCCGCTCCAGACCATGACTATAGTCCCCCTTGAAAGTTTTGAAGCTTCATTACTAATATAAAGATGGATTAAAATCTATTTACGTTTTTCATGTTCGAGCCTTCGCGCCGCTCGCCTTCTTTGTTCGTCATCACCAGCATTCGCCCGCATTCATCTCATTCGAGCCAATAAGGGTTGCCTATGTCGCTGCTGAAAAGGCAGAATTTTGATCCTTGGGCAGTGCGAAATAACTGGCGAACCATAAACGGATTGGTTGGCAGTCAGCAGTACCAGCAGTTACAGGAACAGCTCGATCGCATGGCGGCAGACAGCGACGGCTTTATGTCTGAAATTGCCGCTGCCGCGCGTGAAATTGCCTCCGCATGTGATGTCAGCCATGCCAATGCGGAGTGGTATCGCCAGAATGTCGTGCGGGAAACCGCTCAGGAACAGACGCTGCTTCAGACGCTAGGAGCGTTGTGTAAGCTGGCCGAGGATTACGCCGTCTCGTGGGACGCGAACAAGGGGCGGGGCAATGGGGCTTCATCCGGCAGTCTGCTGGCCGGGTCCGATCAGCACGCCGCCGCGCCGCCGGATCTCGCGCGGCTTGCCCCTGTGCCGTCCCTGTGGCAGCGTATTCAGGACGTCTGGACCCGCGCCATACAGCCGCCGCCTGTGCCCGCATCCGAAGTGGAAGAGCTGGTGAAGGGCAACGGTGCCCGTGCGCCCGGTGTCCAGCCGCCGCCGCCGCATTTGCCCGACGAAGCGCAGTCTCCGGCGCTGGCGGTGTACTGCCTGGGTAAGTTCCGCGTTTACCTCGACAATCACCCGCTCAATAACTGGCCGGGCCGCAAGAGCAAGCAGGTGTTCAAGTACCTGATCCTGCACCATTCGACGCCCACGCCCAAAGAAGTCCTGATGGACCTCTGCTGGCCGGACACTGACCCGGACGCCGCGCGCAACAACCTCAACGTGACGATCTATGGCCTGCGCCAGATGCTGCGCGCGGGCAATTCGTCGTTCTCGTACATTCTATTTCAGGACGACTGCTATTTCTTCAACCCGGCGCTGCGCATGTGGATCGATGTCGATCTGTTCATGGAATACAGCGAAAAAGCCAGGCCGCTGGCGGGCAACGGCGTGTCCGACGTGTCCGTACAGGACTGCCTTGCGGCGGAAACGCTCTACCAGGGCGAGCTGTTCGAGGAAGATCGCTACGAAAACTGGATCATGCCCCAGCGCCACTTTTTGCAGATCCTCTACCTGGGCTTGCTTCAGCGGCTCAGCGATCACTATTTTTCCCAGAACAATTTTGCGATGACAGCGGCGATCTGTAACAAGGTGCTGGCCGTCGATACGTGCCACGAAGCCGCGCACCAACGCCTGATGATCTGCTACACGCGGCAGGGCCAGCGCCAGTTGGCGCTGCGGCAGTATCACCTGTGCGTCGAAACGCTCCGGCGCGAACTCGACATTCCACCCTCTGCCGCGACGGAAAAACTCTACGCAGATATCCTCGAAGATGCAGCGCTACCTACACCCTGATGTCCCTCTGTCTGAAGAACGATATATATACCATGTATTACGGTTGATTCTTCTCTCAAAACGATCCTCTGAATGCTTATTAGCACCCGCTTTTACCCGCTAAAAAGACCGGTTTCGCGCTCTATGGCAGGACATGTGCATTAGTTTGTAAGTGATATATGTCACTTGTAAAACCGATCCTATAAGAGTATGACTAGGTTGTACTCTACTTCTCTATGAGAGAAGTGTCAGGTTTCCGCCCAAAATCAGGGGGGCATATGTCGATCTATATCGAAAAATCGTCCGAAGAGCCTATTTTGTTCCATGTGATCCAGGGTCACATCGATACCGGCGAGATCCGGCAGGCGTACGAGCAGGACGCCGCGCTCTGCAAAAACGACCCGGGGCCAATTTTCCGCATCTCAGACTCGCGCAGCTGGGAGCCGGATTTCAGCCAGATGATGCTTGTTGTGGCCGAGATGGCGCGCGAAATGCAGGTTCGGAACGCGTTCGAATCAAAAGTGGTCAATATTTCGGTGACGAATGACGATGTCGTGCGGCTGGGGATGGACAGCATGTCGCAGCAGCAGTACGGTGGCAACGAGATTATCACCTTCACGGATATGGACGCGGCCCTCGCGTACGTCCGGGACCAGCTTGCTTTTTAAGGTTAAGTAGAGTTTCTCAACGATGGGTGAGCGACATCCCCGCGTCGCTCACCCTTTTTTGTCTCCGGTCACCGATCGATGTATCCTGAATTTATTCAACTCCGCCATGCCGGGAAGGTATAAGCGATGCCCACTTTACTGGAGCAGTATCCGGGAAGCGAGTTTCACTTTGATCCTGAGCTATCCGACGAGGATCTCCTCGCTCAACTTATTATCTATGAGGGTTGGACCCTGCGGTATCTGGCGACCAGCTCGACCGCGCTCCTGCTGGTTGCGCCCGATGGCCTCGACGAAGATGTGCCGTCGCGGTCCGCGATTATCCTGAAAGGGCGGGCCGCTGCCCTCTGGCTGGCGAACTACGCGTAACGCGACCCTCTTCATTTGTGCTGGAACGGCTTGGCGATTCGTTTGACTGTGTGGTGCGTGTTGGTGCTCACCGGCACGATGCTGATGCTGCCGTCGATCTCGAGCACGGCCATTTCCACGTCGCGAATATTGGCGATGCCGTGTTCGCGCAGCGCGGCCTCCAGCGTTTCCTGATCGATCCCCTCCCGCCTCAGATGCGGCATGACGGGGTCGCCGTGGAGCACCAGCACCGTCGGCGATCCTTCGACGATCCGCTGGAGTCGGGGCCAGCGCAGACGAAGCTGGGCCACGAGGCCGTTTAGCGCCAGCAGCACGAGCGCCGCGAGCAGGCCGCCCAGCAGCGACGTGTCCGGGCCGACCATCGCGTTCTGGACGGCATTCGCCAGGAGCAGAAGCACGACCAGATCGAAGATCGCCATCTGGCCGATCTCGCGCTTACCCGCCAGCCGCAGCCCGATCAGAATGATCAGGTAAACGACTGTCGTCCGCAGCACAATATCCCAGGCTGGAACTGTCATCGAAAACATGGGGTCACACTCCTTGTACGTCTCGTGTCGTGCCGCGCGCTACAGATCGTATCACGCCTTGACGCGTTGTCATCGGGGCGATTCTAAATTGGGGAGTCCTCCGCGCGACCGTCCGCGCCGCCGGGAACGTGATGCGGCTTGTGCGCGGCGCGGGGGAAACAGCAGGGGCGCTGCGCGCGCCCCGTATTTTTCGGTGTATTGGGTTTGTTCGGCAGTTGGAGCGTGTGATGCGCTTTTCGAGCGAGAAAACGG
>NZ_DAISHJ010000198.1:0-5032 GCF_036822615.1 Aggregatilinea sp.
CGTGCGCGTGCGGGCCGCCTGTGCCGAGGCGCTGGGCTGGATCGGGGATGCCGCCGCCGTGCCGGACCTGATCACCGCCCTGCGCGACGAGCACCACAGCGTGCGCACCGGGGCGGAAAACGCGCTGCGTCGCATCGGCACGCCGGACGCCCTCGCCGCCCTGGAATGACACCCGCCCACCGGATTCTGTCGGCGCGCATCCCACTTCCGCGCCTCAAGCCTGCCCTTCCGAGCGCACAATGAACGATCGCGCTTTTCGTACGGGCGATGCAAGCATCGCCCGGCTTTTCCCACGATGGGCGATCAAATTTTTCCCTACAGACGCCCCATAGCCCTGTGTTTGTCTCCCTTCTCCAATCAAGGCGGGGCCGGGGGTGAAGTCGCGTTTGCTTTTCGCCCTTGCTCTTGCTTTTCGCTATTCCTCCTTCCCCTGCTGCGCTACCCAGTCCCATCTTCAACGTAGTTTGAATCAGGTCGCGGCATAAGCGGGAACGCCGCCCCGCACATCGGACGCCGCGCCGCACAAATTCGATCGACACACACAGCGCCACACGCGCATCTCACAGGGGGGGAACTCATGGACCAGCAGCGTTCGCACCTGAAACTCAGTCGCCGCAAATTTCTCGGCCTATCGGCAGCGGCGGGCGTCTCTGCCGCCGGAGGCTACACGCTCTACGACACCGCGCCGTGGATGGACTACAGCGGGCAGGCCGCGCAGACGTGGGCGCCGGTCCAAACCGGCCTCCCGGTCCCGGATCAAATGCGGGAACTCGTCCGCGCCGCGACGCTGGCAGCCAACGGGCACAACGCGCAGCCTTGGAAGTTTGCCATCCGGGACGGCGCGATCGAGATTCACCCCGACGCCGCCCGCCGTCTGGCCGTCGTGGACCCCCACGATCGGGAACTGTGGATCAGCCTCGGCTGCGCCCTGGAAAACCTGCTGACCGCCGCGCGCGCCGCCGGATACACCCCCGAGGTCGCCTATCCTGCGAGTGAAGACGTCGTCCGCGTTCAGCTCCACACCGACGCGCCGCAGATCGATCCGGCATTCGAGGCCATCCCGCGCCGCCAGAACGTCCGCTCGGACTATGACGGCCAGCCCGTCCCCACGGCGGATCTGGACATGCTTCAGGCGCTCCCCCTGGAACCGGAAATCGACATCCACCTCATCACCGGGCAGCCGCGCATCGAAACGCTCGTCGAGGTCATCCACGCCGGGACGCTCGCCCAATACGGCAGCAACCCGTTCATCGACGAGCTGGTCGACTGGCTGCGCTTCAACAAGCGAGAAGCGCTCGATCATCTCGACGGCCTTTTTACCGGCGCGACCGGCAATCCCCAGGTGCCGCGCTGGGTGGGCAAGCTGTTTGTCACGCGCATGAAGCCGCAGGATCAGGCCGAGACCGACAGCGCGAAAATGCGCAGCGCGTCCGGCGCGGTCGTGATCACATCCCGGTCCGACGACAAAGTGGCCTGGGTGCGCACCGGGCAGGTCTACGAACGGCTCGCGCTGGCGCTCACCACGCGTGAAATCCACTCCGCTTTCCTGAACCAGCCTGTCGAGGTGGCCGAAGTGCGCGCCCAGCTTCAAACCGCGCTCGGATCGGGCGCGGCGCTTCCCCAGCTCCTGCTGCGCTTCGGCTATGGGCAGGCCATGCCGCGTGCGCTGCGCCGCCCGGTCAAGGACGTCCTTTTGTGACGCTCCGGGCCGCCGGAAACACGAGCGCACACGCGCGGCGCGCAAAGACGAATTAAGCAGGATCACCGAATCGGTTTGTCACAGCTTCAGTTTATAATGAAGCTGAGGAGGCACGCCGATGGCAGAAAACAAACAAGCTGACGTACTCATCGTGGGGGCGGGCATTGCGGGGCTGATGGCCGCTCGTAAGCTGACGCGCAGCGGTGCGCGGGTGCTTGTGCTGGAACAAAACAACGCCGTAGGGGGCCGGATGGCGACACGCCGCCTCGGCCCTGGGCTGGCCGATTCGGGCGCGCAGTTCTTCACCGCCCGCGAGGAGCAGTTCCAGGCACAGATCGATCGCTGGCTGGCCGCCGGGCTGGTCTATGAGTGGTCACATGGGTGGAGCGATGGCAGTCTGGGGACCACGCCCGCCACCGGTTACCCTCGCTACGCCGCGCACGGGGGGATGCAGGCGCTTGCAGCGCATCTCGCGGCGGATCTGCCCGTGCAGATCAATACCCGGATCGTTTCCATCATGCCCGGGGGTACAGGCTGGACTGCGACCGATTCATCGGGCGGCGTATATCACGCCGGGGCACTCATTCTGACACCGCCCATTCCGCTCGCGCTGGGGCTGCTCGACCACGATGCCGCGCCGCTCTCTTTTGCCACGCGCACGATCCTGGAACACGTCGACTATACGCCGTGCCTGTCGGGCCTGTTCTGGCTGAACGGCAACATCCACCTGCCCGAGCCGGGCGCGGTCCAGCGCCCCAACGCGACCATCACCTGGATCGCGGACAACCGGCGCAAAGGCATCTCGCCGGGCGCTACTCTGGTCACGGTGCACGCCGGACCGGACTACAGCCGCCAATATTGGGACCGGCCCGACACCGAAGCGCTCAATGCGCTGGCGACGGCGCTCCAGTTGTTCAAGGACTACCGGACCGAGATCGCGCAGGCCCACCTGGACCACTGGCGTTATGCCATGCCCATCACCACGTACCGCGAGCGCTATCTGGCCGCGGACGGTCTGCCGCCGCTGGTCTTCGCGGGGGATGCCTTCGGCGGCCCGCGCGTCGAGGGGGCGGCCCTCTCAGGACTGGCCGCGGCGGAATACGTCGCGGGATCGGTCTCCTGAACGCACACAGGGGCCGCATCTGTTGGCCCCTGTTTTGTGTCGCTGCCGTGCCCCTGGACTGGTTACTTGGCGCGCGCCGGGCGATTGCCGCCCAGATCCCATTTACCGCCCACGACTTCGATGCGGCGGCGTCCGTCCAGGCGAATACGATCCTCACGTTCCAGCATAAAGAGGTGATATTTGACGGTGGAGACGCTCAAAAAACAGCCCTCCGCGATCTCTGTGATGGCGGGGGCCAGCCCGTCGTGCTCCCGCTTATATCGAACGATGAACTCGTAAATCCGGTCGCGTGACCCATTGCCCGCGTTCTTTTGCTTCTTCGTCATTGCGCCTCTCCCGCCAGCGTCCCAACTACGCCCCTCCGTTCCCACTGGCGCGCCGGTCCCCCCTGGCTCACCGGGAAGCAGACGCAGCAATCCCTCGTGGGTTCTCCCATTGCCCTCTCATCCCATCGTGCCATCCCATTTAAAACTGACTCTGTGCTGCACTCCCCGAGCGAGAAAAACAGGTTTCTCGCCCGCCCATCAAAAACCCGCGATCCGTAGAAACAGGTTTGATGCGCTTCCCCCTGGATACTGCCTGTCTCCCCTCTCCAACTTGATTGGAGAGGGGCCGGGGGTGAGGTCCCTACGAGCAACCCGCCCTGTCGTGCCCCGATTCCTGTTTCCATCCGTAGGGGTAGGGCTTGCCCTACCCGGCTTTTCTCTCAGCGGGCGGAGCAAACCCCGCCCCTCCGATCCCCGTTAGATACTGCTTGCCTCCCCTCTCCAGCCCAGACTGGAGAGGGGCCGGGGGTTTTTAGGGGTAGGTTTTTAATTCTTGGGAATCACACGTCAATGCTTAGGCGGGTGATTCGCCTTTCAACGGCTGAAAATCGAGAGCTTCACGGTCTGGCGCTGCCAGCGCTTGAGGCGGAAACGGCCTCAGACCACCAACGATTTCGCCGTACTGCAACAACTGCTAGTCCTTGAAAACCCGTGGAAGCTTAAGCATTCTAAGGCTTCCATAAAAAACCTACCCTTGAAAGGGGGCCGGGGGTGAGGTCGCGTTTGCTTTTGCCTTTGCCCTTGCTTTAGCTCTCAGCTAACCGCTGCTTTTCCGGGGGTGAGGTCCCTCAAGTAAATACCCAACACATACTAGAACACTTGTTCGGTACGGTCAGTATATATGACCTGAGTACGCGCTGTCAACCATAAGCGGCGCATCTCGTACCGTTTTCCAACGTGGGACCACCCCGCTGCGAACCGCGATCGGGTCCATTGGTGCAGCATTATCTGAAAATTGAAGCCAATTATGAGAGTTATGAAATTTTGAAATGCGGCGGCGCTTAACGCTTTTGCTTTACCGGGGTCTGGCCTATAATAATGCCCAGCAGACACGAGGAAGCATTAATGTCAGAGCATGGGAACAACGATCTTCCGACAAGCTGGACGCCTCTCAGCTCGATTTCAGCGGCAGAGCTGATTCGCATCACGCGCGCCCTGACGCGGCGTATCACCAACCAGGATCGCCAGCGTCTCGCCCGCGATCTGCGCGAATCGGGCCATACGCGCTCGCTGCTGACCGACGCCCCCATCGACTTGCAGCAGTTTTTCGCAGGCGAGATCGACCTGGACGACGATCTGTCGGAACGCTACGTCAACGCCACGCTGCTCTCGCACTCGCGCCTGAACAAGCTCCCGGGCGATCCGCCGCGCCGCCGCGCCACGCTCATCCTCAGCAGCCAGGACGACTCGGTCTCGATGGCGGTCGATTCGTACCAGAACGCCGAAAAAGTCGTGTTCATCGACTTCACGTTCACGCTGCTCAGCACGCTGTCGCAGAAGTTCCCGCTCAACGGCGTGCAGCCCGTCGATGCGAAGCTGTGGCTGGCCCTGATGCGCCGCGACAGCGGCATCACGTTCCTGTGGACGCGTGCGCGCTGGGATAAGCCCTATTTCATTTTTGTCGTGCGCGAGCACTTCGCCCGCTTTTACGCCTTTTCGCCCCAGGGCTACGAGGCATCGGTGCGCCTCACGCCGGACATGGTCAACCAGTTGTGCGCCTGGCTGAACGCCGTATGGCTCACGCCCGCCGAGGATCCCGAGCCGGAAGCGCCGGAGCAAAAGCCGCAAGTCAGCGCGTGTCCTTCCCGGCCCGGCACGCCGACCGTCCCGCCTGCCAGCGCCCCGCCGTCCGCCAATGGCGGATCACAGCCCGCTCCCGCCGCG
>NZ_DAISHJ010000199.1:0-4962 GCF_036822615.1 Aggregatilinea sp.
GCCCGCCGTCGAGCCGGTCACCGGGCCGCGCGTGCCGCAGTGCCCGTGCACGATCGTCGTGCCCGAAGGCTGGCGGCGCGAGCAGATCGCGGCGGAGATCGATACGGTCCCGGTTGGGTTCTCCGGCCAAGCGTTTTTGAACGCTACCGGGGCAGGCGTCATGACGCCATATGACTACGCGAATGCGCGCCCCGGCGGAACGTCGCTGGAAGGCTTTTTGTTCCCCGGCACGTACGAGATCCAGAACGACACGACCGCCGAAGGGTTCCGCGACCAGCTTCTAGCGGCCTTCGACGCGAGCATCCCCGCGCAGATGCGCGCCGACGCCGCCGCGCAAGGCATCAGCTTCTACGAGGCGCTGACGATGGCGTCCGTCATTCAGCGGGAATCGCGCGCGGCGGAAACGCAAAAGTTGATCGCCAGCCTGTTTTACAACCGCCTGCGCGACGGCAACCGCCTCGCCTCGACCGCCGGGGCGCAGTATGCGCTCGGCGGGCCGGGCAACTGGTGGCCGCGCATCAACGGCAGCAACATGAGCGTGGAATCGCCGTACAACATGTACACGCGCCCCGGTCTGCCGCCCGGCCCCATCGACAGTCCCGGCGTGGGCGCGATCACGGCGGCGGTTTATCCGGCGCAGACCGACTATTACTATATGGCCGCGTCATGTGACGGCACGGGCGCGAAGTTCTCCGTCACATATGAGGAGCATCTCGCCACGGTGAACTGCCAGTAGGTGGACAGGCAGGAGAAACGCGTAAGGGCAATTCATGAATTGCCCCTACGGATATGCGGAATATGGGGTTTGTAGGGGCGTATTGCGATACGCCCCTACGGGCAACAGACGAAACTCTGCACAAGACAAAAACGGGCGGATCATAAACCCGCCCCTACAAAATCCTCGATGATGCCGCAGCGCAGCCGTGACCAGTGCCTAAAGGACGGGGTTTCCTACAGTCCCCAAAAAATCTTCATGCCCAGGATCAGCATCAGGCAGCAGATGATGGTCAGGCCCCACCCCAGCCGCGCGAAGTCCGAGAAGCGGTAGTTGGCCGGACCCATCACCAGCACATTGATCGGGTGCGCCAGCGGCGTCAGGAACGACGCCGAGCAGCCGATCGCCGTGGCGACCGCGATCGCGTGCGGATCGGTGCCCAGGCTGAGCGCGGCGCTGATCGCAACGGGTCCGGTGACGAGGGCCGTCACCTGCCCGCCCATCACCTGCGCCAGCAGCGCCGTCAGCAGGAAGCAGCCCGCCGCAAGCCCAAGCGGGCCAAACGGCGTCACGACGTTCACCATCTGCTCGCCAATACGATCCGCCAGCCCGGTATGCACCATGCCCAGACTGACCGAATACATGCCCGCGACCAGGAAGATCGCCTGCCAGCGCACGCTGCGATAGGCTTCCTCGATGGAAATCAACCGCGACAGGAACAGCAAAATCGCGCCCGCCAGCATCGCCAGATAAACGGGGAAGCCCGCGATCGAGAAGCCGATCGCGCCCAACGTGATCGCGCTCGCCAGGGCCACCTGCCGCACCTGGATCATCTCGTCACGCGTGTCCGGTTCCAGCACGATGAAGTCGCGGCTGGCCTGGAGACGCCGCGTACACGCGCGTGGGCCGATCACCAGCAGCGAATCGCCGGGCCGCAGCTTCATGTTGGCGAGGTCGGTGCGGTAGCTGCGCCCGTCGTGCCACAGCGCGATCACCGTGCAGCCAAACTCGCGCCGGAAGTTCAACTGGCGGAGCGTCTGCCCCTCCACGGACGAATGCGGCGCGGGCACGACCTCGACCAGCGCGACGCCGGGGCGGCTGAGGTGGCGCTGGATCCCGTGTCCGTTGACGGTCACGCCTTCGATCTCGCGCACGCGCTCCTCACGCCCGACGATCAACAGCGTGTCACCCTCGGTCACGATCTGATCGGGCGCGGGCGCGTAGACCGGGCGGCGGCCATGCTGAACCGCCACCACGACCACGCCGAAACGCTCACCCAGGTGCGAATCGGCCAGGGAACACCCGTTGAGATCGGAATCCTTGTGCACCTGCACGTCCCACAGCCGCTCGCCCAGTCGGTAAAAATCTTCCAGCTCGTACCCGGTGGGGCGCGACACAATGTCGTCCACCAGCGTGGGACGATCGGGCAGGAGGTGGCGACCGAGCAGCACGATAAACGCGATACCGGCGATCGTGATCAGCCCACCGGTCGGCGTGAAGTCGAGGATGTGCAGCGCCGTCTGCGGCGGCTCCGCGGCCAACAGCAGATCGCTGATGATGATGTTGGCCGTGGTGAAATACGTCGCCGTGCCGCCCAACAGGCTGGAATAGGCGATCGGCATCAGCAGCTTGCTCGGCTTGACGCCGCTGCGCCGCGCCACGTCCATCGCGCTCGGCAGCAGCAGCGCGCCCGCCGCCACGCTGTTCATCACCAGCGACAACAGCGCGACCGTGACGGAAAACAGCGCGATCAGCTTCCACTCGGACTGGCCGCCGACCGACAGCAGCCGGGCCGCGATCCAGCGCGTGATGCCCACCTTGTCCAGCGTATGCGTGATGATGAACAGGCTGATGAGGGTGACGACGACCGGCTGCCCGAAGCCGGAAATCGCCCTTGAGGCCAGATCCGGCGAATCGGCGGGGCCGAGCAAGCCCAGCCCCACGAACTGCCCCACTCCCAACGCGACGGCGATGATCAACGCGGCAGTATCCGCGCGCAGACGATTAAACAGTGCCAGCCCCAGCGGAATCGCCAGCACCGCGATCAGATACCACTCTACCCAGCTCATTGATTAGCAGTCTCACACAGGTTGCGATCGATTAGGTCGATGTGTCGGCAGATTGGCGTTCCCCGGCGGCTTGCGACGTTACGTGCCGCCGCCGGTCGCGGGCGTCGTCCCCTGACCGCCCGCCTTAACCGGCAGGCTGATCTGGCCCCACTGCCCCGCCTCACCGCGCAGGATTTCTTCCGTCCTGTCAACCAGATCCGGGAACGCACGCTGATAGTCGCCCGGCTCGATGTAGTCCTCGTCGGGCATCGTCAGCCGCGCCTGCTGAAGCGCGACCCACGCCTCGTCGTATAACGACGCCTGACGATCCCACTGGTACAGCGAGCGGAAGGCCGATACCGCCGCCGCAAACGCAGGCAGCAGCGCCGTCACCAGAGGCAAGATGGAGCGGTCGTTGACCACTGACAGCGACGACACGACGGTCGAGATGCCCATGATAAACGCGGACACATACAGCATACGGTCGGCGTTGAAGTTAAATTCATCGGAACGCCGCTGGTAGTAACCGGCCTGATAGTCGAGCCGCTCGGCCAGATACAACTGGGTGCGAATGCGCGCTTCCTCTTCCGTAAACGGGCTGACGCCTGCCGCTGCGCCGGACGCCGCCTCTACGGACGGCTGGGCCGGGGGCGTTTCGGCTGCGGGTGCAGCGGGCGCGCCGGATTCACCGAGCGGCTGGGCTTCGTCGGCGGCGGCAGGCGTCACAGGAACCTGCGGCTCCTCCGGCGTCGAGTTGGCGTCCTCAGGCTGCGGATCGGTTGGGACAAGGTTGGCGTCGGTCATTGTTTCGCCCCTTCCTGCTTATCGCTCAAGATGTCGAGCACGGACTGACCCAGCAGGCGCGAGCGATCGCGCCCGGTGTCGGCATTAAACGGGGGCCGCCGAGCCATAAACGTGAAATACAGAGAGCGCAGCGACTCGGCTTTGGCGCGCGCCTTGAACCAGTTCTGCTGCGGGGCCTGATTCGCGTTCAGGAAGGACACCATCGCCGCGATGCCGCTAACCGCCACCGTCAGCCCCGCCAGCAGATCGGTGAGGTCGAACAGCCCCAGCGACACGTCCTGCGTCGTGCCGTTCAGAAACACGCTGATCGCCGAAAACGCGGTGGTCAGGAACGCGGACAGGATAAAAATCCACTGGTACAGGTAGTGGCGGTTCTGGTAGTAGCGCGCCAACTGGTCCCAGCGCCAGAAGCTCGGCATGAGGTACTGTTCCAGCTCGCGCACGTCTTCGCGCAGCGCCTGGGTCGCCTGGGGCCAGTCGTTCAGGGCGATAAACCCTTCCTGAGCCAGCCGTTCCTGGTACCCGGCGGCGGCGCTGTCGGGCACGGCTTCCCGTGGGACGCCGCGCAGCTTGGGCCGCCGGTTCTGGAAAAAGTACTTGGGCTGCTGCCGCGACGCAGAGGCCGCGGGCTGCGAGGCAGCGTTTTCGGCCATGCTTCCCTCCTTGAGTGCTTCTTACCAGTGAGAACGCCGGGCGGCGTTCCGAACCATCCAACAAACAGCCCACTCAGGCGAACAGCGCCACTACCTGCCAGTCCGCCAGATCCGCGCCTGCTTCGCGCCGGATGAGCATGACCGACTCGGCGCGCCAGCCGATCAGGTCGATCTCGCGCTGCATGCGCGCGACCAGACGCGGGTACGTCAAGGCGGGCACAGCGCTGCCCACGACGATTTGCGCCAACTGCACGTCGTCATCCTCGGCAGGCACGATCAGGCCATCGAGGTTAAACATCAGGTCGTCGTACGGCTCGTCCAGCGCGTCTTCCGGCTCGACGGCCAGCCCTGCCACGTACTGCTGCGTGCCGATCACGCTCGCCAGCACGCCCGCGACTTCCAGATCGAAGGGCAGGTGCTCCTGCGCCCAATCGTCCAGCGCCCCCTCGACTTCGACTGGATCATCGGTGCGGAACACCGGGGCCAGATCGATGCCGGGCGGCGGCGCGCCTTCGATCCCGGCGTCCTCGCGCAGTTCTTCGATCTGCTCGACCAGATCCAGCGGCAGCGTAAGCACGATGCGGTAAATCCAGTCGGGCAGCACCGGCGCGCCTTCATCGGACGCCTCCTCCTCGCGTCCGGGCGCGGCGGGCACTTCTACGTGCACGGCGGGCGCGGGAGCCGGGGGCGCAGACGGCGGCGTGGGTCGCACCTCCACTACCGGCGGCGCAGGCACGACGGG
>NZ_DAISHJ010000200.1:0-4809 GCF_036822615.1 Aggregatilinea sp.
GCCATCCGCCTCACGGATCACGAAGTCGGGATGTTCTTCCAGGAACGCCGCCGCCGGGCCGCACGCGGCGAGCCGCCGCCACCCGGCCTGATCGCGCAGGTTTCCGGCTGGCTTCAGTCCCAGGGCAGTAAACCGGCAGCCTCATCTGCTGTGCCCGCGTTATCTGCTGCGCCGTCCTCGGCGGACGCGCTGCTGCCGGATCTGTCGATGCTGACGGGCGACCTGCCCGATCCGGACCCCGTCGTGCCTGCGATGCCGGAGCCGCCCGTACCGGCGGTACCGGTCGAGCCTGTCGTAGCGCCTGCGCCGCTCGCGCCCGTTCTGGACGAGACGCCCGACCCTCCCGCCGATTCCGCGCCTGTAGAGATCGCCCCGGTTGAAGACGTGCCGGTCCAGCACGCGCCCGCGCCGCTTGTGCCGCCGCCCTCGGACGTGCTGCCTTCGGATGCGGTCGAAGTGCTGCGGGTGTGGCGTGACGTGGCGGACGGCGCGCTGGTGATCGAGATCGGCGGGCAGCGCATTCGCTCGCTGTCAGATCTGCGCGGTGCGGAGCTGGAGCGCCGCTTCCGCAGCGTGCTGCGCGATCTCGATGCGATGGCCAGCGGCCCGATCCTGCCCCCGCCGCCCCCGGTGACCAAACCCGCAGCGGTAGAGGACGAAGAACCACCCAAACCCTCGTTCCTGCGCCAGATGTCGCGCGTGGCGATGGGCCGCACGCCGCCCTCGTCCGAGGAAGCGAATCCGGTGCGCGGCATCGCGGAGGAAGTCGAGGATCTGCTGCAAACGCGGCTGGAAAACCTACCGGAATACAAGGATCGCTCGATTCACGTCAAGCCGTCGCTGCACGGTGTGCGGATCGAGGTGGACGATCGCTCGTATGACGGCATCGGCGACGTGGACGATCCGGCCATCCACGCCTTGCTGCTCGACGTCGTGCGCGAGTGGGAAAACCGCCAGTAGGCACGGCGATCGTCACCCCAAACCCGGTGTTTCTTACGATGCGCGGTGATAGAAGATCGCGGAGAGCACGCTCGCGCCGAGATCCTGCCCGCGCCCGTAGCGTTTCATCAGCGAAACCGGCTTTTGGTCCAGATCGATCGGATCGTTGACGACGTAATCATTGCCATCCCGCGCGACGGCCAGCACCCAGTGCTGGTCGTTGTCGTTATAGCGCGTGGCCGGCGTGCGATCGACCCGGATCGGGACGGGCCGCTTGGCGGCGAGGCTGTCATCGATGCGGCCCAGCAGCGCCGGGTTGGAATCGGCTTTCCCGTCGAAGACGATCGTCCCGAACGCGGTGTTCAGTGCGTTCCAGGTCACCATGTAGTTCTGGAAGTACCCGTTTTTTTCGAGCAGCGTGCGGTTCAGCCGGGCCGGATCGGTGTCGCAGCCGTAGGCGCAGGCCAGCATGGCGAAACACGTTAGCAGGCAGCCCCAGCTCCCGATCGTGACCGGCGATCCCGGCCCGCCCAGCACGGTTTTGCGCCAGAGCGCGTCCCGCTGTGAGAAGTGCGGCGCGATCGAGTCGTAGCGCAGCGAGGGCGGCGTGGGGATGGGGACATCGACGCTGCTGGGAGTCTCAATGCGCATCCAGAGCAGCACCCCAAAGCGCTCGCCCGCCGGGTTGTAGAACGCCCAATCCATGCTGTGCTTCCCCGCCTGTTCGGGCGCGACGATTTCGACCGAGACGTTCGTTTCGCTGCCCGGCGTGCACAGGGGCAGGGGATAGCGGTCGAGCGCGGCCATGTGGGTGCCCTGCACATAGCGCAGCGAATAGTCCGGCCCCCAGGTCAGCGATCCGGTATTGCGCACGCGCCACGTTTTGGTCAGCCGCGCGCCGGGAGAGATCAGGGCGTCGTCGGGAATGGTGATATCGTCGACATAGATCGCGTCGTCCGTGCCCACCACAATAGGCGCAGTGGCGACGATACGCGCCCAGAACGTATCGCCGAAGGGCCGCCCATCGGCGTCGTAACAGCGCCAGTTGCTCACGTAGGTGCCCGGCTCCGGCGGGGCGATCATCTCGATGGACAGGGGCACGCGCTCGCCCGGCGCGCAGGGGGGCAGCGGCAGCGTGGTTTGCGCGGTCATGGCCGTGCCGCCGTTATAACGGAGCGTGAAACTCGCGTCCCACGGCACGCTGCCGCTGTTTTCGACCAGCCACGTTTTGGTGAAGGACGTGTTTCGTTCGAGTTGGCTGTCGTCGGGAATGGTCAGATCCTCGATGAAGCGGGCATTGGGCATTGGGCACATTGGAGACTCCTTCAAACGACTGGGTAGCTTGATTAACCGGTGTCCGGCAAGATTGGGTGAGTGAAGGGCTGATGGTACGCGCGGCGTGGTGCCTCGTATCCTTGATACTTCTATGTGTGATAATCATAATCTACTACCAATATAGTATATTTTCTTCAGAAATATAAGCTGGTGCTTGCGGCGGACCGGATGTATAACAGGAGCGCAGCGGCTTGATACCGGTCATGCTGCTCCAAAAAACGGGTTTTGCCGCGCTGCTCCTGCAGCCCAATTTACAGGAGGACGCCATTCGTACGCTGCGTTTGCTATCCCGGTTTGCGGGTGTGTTGGTGATCCTAGTTGGGACTCTGGCGCTGATCGGCTGGGTCCTGGATATCGCCGCGCTCAGGAGCGTGGCGCCCGGTTGGGCTTCCATGAAGGTCAACACGGCGTTGTGTTTCCTGCTGATCGGGATCTCGCTGTGGCTGCTGCAACCGGCGCTCACCGATCCGCGGATTTGCCGCCTCGCGCGGGTGCTTGCTGCCGGCGCGGCGCTCATCGGCTTCGCCAGCCTGATCGAACGGGTGCTGGGGGTGAACCTGGGCATCGACGAGCTGCTCCTCAAGGATACGTCGCGGTTTTCCGACAGCCTGATCGCGCCCGGGCGCATGTCCCACGCGACGGCGTTCAACTTCACGCTGTTGGGCCTGTCGATTGCATTCATCGATGTGCCTCGCATGCGCAAGGCGTCGCTGCTGATGACGGCACTGGTGCTGATTGTCGCGCTGCTGGCGCTCACCGGCTACGCTTACGGCGTCTCGGACCTGTACAACATCACGCCCTATTCCTCGATCGCGCTGAATACCGGCCTGTCGTTTTGCATCGCCTCAATCGGGATTTTTCTGGCGCGGCCCGATCGCGGTCCTGCCGCTTTTCTGCTGAAGGACGGCAGCGGCAGTGTGATGGCGCGCCGCCTGCTGCCCGCGGCGGTGCTGGTGCCGTTCCTGCTGGGCCTGATCGGGCTGGGAACGCACGAAGGCGGCATTGTGGGGGCCGACTTTGGGCTGGCGCTGTTCGTGCTGGCGAATATCTTCGTGTTTGCGGGCCTGATCTGGTGGAACGCGACCCTGCTCAACGGCATCGACGACGACCGCAGACGATCTGCCGGGGCGCTGCAAGAAAGCCGCTCGCGCCTGTCGGGGATCATCGAGTCCGCGATGGATGCGATCATCGCCGTCGATGAGGACCAGCGTATTGCGATCTTCAATCGCGCGGCGGAGCAGATGTTCCTCTGTGAGGTAGAGGACGCCATCGGCCAGCCGCTCGATCGGTTTATCCCGGTACGCTATCGCGCCGCGCACCGTGAATACGTGCGCGCCTTCGGGCAGACGGGCATCACGACGCGCCGCATGGGCCGGACCGGCAGCCTCAGCGGGCTGCGCACCAACGGCGAGGAATTCCCGATCGAGGCGTCGATTTCGCAGGCGGAGCACAACGGCACGAAGTATTTCACCGTGATCCTGCGCGACATCACCGAGCGCCAGCGCATCGAGCAGGAGATCAGCGACCTCAACGCGGATCTGGAACAGCGCGTGACGGATCGTACCGCCCAGCTCGAAGCGGCCAACCGCGAGCTGGAAGCCTTCAGCTATTCCGTTTCGCACGACCTGCGCGCGCCTCTGCGGGGGATTGACGGCTTTGCGCATATCCTGCTGCAAGAATACACCGACGTGCTGGACGCCAACGGGCAGCACTACTTACAGCGCGTGCGCGACGGCGCGCAGCGCATGGGCCAGTTGATTGATGACTTGCTGACGTTTTCGCGCTTGAACCGCCACGCGCTGAAAAAGAGTGGCGTGTCAATGACCGATCTGTTTCACGATGTGTTCGCGGATCTGCGCGAGGGGCAGAGCGGGCGCGCGCTGGAGTTCACCATAAACGATCTGCCGCCCGCCTGGGGCGATCCGCTGCTGCTGCGGCAGGTGTGCTTTAACCTGCTCGAAAACGCGCTGAAGTTCACGCGAGAAAGCGATCCGGCGCGTGTCGAGGTGGGCTTCAAGCAGGTAGATGGCGTGCCCGCGTACTACGTCAAGGACAACGGCGTGGGCTTCGATATGCGCTACAGCGACAAGTTGTTCGGCGTTTTCCAGCGCTTCCACCGCGTCGAGGACTACGAAGGGACCGGCGTCGGGCTGGCGACGGTGCAGCGGATTGTCCACCGTCACGGCGGGCAGATCTGGGCTGACGCCGCTGTTGACCAGGGCGCGACGTTTTACTTCACGCTGGACGCCGCCGAGTCCGGCGAAGATCAGGCCGCGCCGGACGATCCCGGCGCGGCGGATGCGGCGTGACGCGGTGCGGTTGGTGCTCGTTCATAACCCGCTCTTGTAGTGCGCCACGCGGGGACTGAAGGACAAAACACAATCCGGTTGTCGAATGGGTTTTGGGCGGTTAAAAACCAGGGCGGGTTACAAACCCGCCCCTACAAAACCTCATCGAGCGCTGCTTGTCTCCCCTCTCCAATCAAGTTGGAGAGGGGCCGGGGGTGAGGTCGCGGTAATGACCGGATTATTCTGG
>NZ_DAISHJ010000201.1:0-2576 GCF_036822615.1 Aggregatilinea sp.
GCGGAAAAGACGGCCATGTCCTTGAGCTTTTCCAGCGCGCCCAACAGCAGCACGATGCTGAACGAACTCATCACATTCAGCAACCCCAGCACGACGATCACGCCGACCGATGCGCCCGCCAGATCCGCCGCGTACACCGCGCCGCTCACGCCCGAAAAACGCTCGAACACCAGCGACGAAAACAGCCCGCTCAGTACGAACGGGACCAGCGCTGCCAACGCGCGCGGCACGATCGATCCGGCAGAGGGCAGCCACGCCATGACGATCGCCGCCGCCGGGAACGCGATCCCCAGCGCGACCAGCACCCCGGCCAGCGTCTGCGCGCGCTGCCGCGTGACGAAGTAACCCGCCGCCGCGCCGAGGCTCAGCCCCAGCACGGCCAGCGACACCGCCAGGAACGCGAAGTGATACTGGAAGAACAGCGAAAACACGCGCGTCAGCGTGATCTCGAACGCCAATCCCGCGCCCGACACCAACGCCATCGCCAGCAGAATCAGCCCCCGCTGTCCGGGTTCCAGATCACGTTTCACGTTCATAAGGTCCACTCAAGCTCCGTCGTCTCGCCGGGAGCCAGGATCACCTGCCGCTCGTCGGCGCCGCAGCGCACGGTCCGCGTCAGCGCCACGCCCGCCTGATTCGCCAGCACACACGTCACGACGCCGTTTTCCAGCCGCGCCGAGACGCGCACGCCCTCCACCAGCAGATTCTCAAACGCGGCGCGATCCCAGTCGGACGGAATCGCCGGGAACAGCCGGATCAATCCGTCCGGCGAGGCCTGCAGCAGCATCTGGTGGATGGCGGTCATCACGGCGGCTTCCGCCGTGCCGAAGTACTGCATGTTCCACTCGCCGTTTTCCATCACTTCGGTCATGCCGCCGAAGGTGCAGATCGTAGGCCGCGCGCCCTGCACAACCTGCCAGACCGTGTCGCCGTCGCCCTGCCGCGCCAGGATCGCGCCCAGCACGCCCGCCGCCCACGGAAACGCATTTTTACCCGTGCCGTGCCCGATCCTGTGATCGGGGTACTTGGCGAGGTATGCCCGCGACGTATCCAGCGCGCGCGGATCGCGGGCCGCGATCACGCCCATCGGGTAGATCGGGGCCATCGAACTCATGTTGAGCATGTCGTTTCCCACGGACGCCTGGAAATATCTACCATTGTACAGGCTGTCCATCGTCGCCATCAGCCCGTCCGCGATCGCGGCGCAGCGCCGCGTGAAGTCCGTTTCCTGCCCCAGCACGCGCGCCGCGTTCGCGCAGTGCCTCAGAATCGCAATCGTGCCGGACAGATTCGTGCCGTCGTTCCGCACCTTAATCGGGCTTTCGTGCACGCCCACCTGATAGCCGATCTCCGGCCCGTTTTCGCCGTTTTCCACGATACAGTTCATGTAGAACTGGGCCAGCCCTTCGAGGATCGGGTAAAACTCGCGCAGCGCCGCCTCGTCGTGCGTGAAGGCGTAATAGCCCCAGAGCTGGTTGGCGTACGAGCCGTTGTTGTGGATCTGGAACTTCATATGCAGCAGTGTGCCGTACGCCTTGCGCCCGTCGTGCGTGATCTCCCAGTCCCACTTCAGCCCGTCGCAGCCGAACTCCTCGCGGGCGTGCCGCCGCGCGTGCTCGATCGTGCGCTCGAAGAAGCGGCAGCCTTCCAGCGCTTCGTGCAGGTGATTCGATTCCAGCAGCGCGCGGTGCAGAAAGTACGAGTCCCAGAAGACGTGCGACGACCACGTGCGCCGCAGGTTGTTCACCGGCAGCCCGCCCGAAACGGGATTCTGCATCGCCTTCAGGTGATACGTCGCCGCCTCGTAGAAATATTGGAACTGCTCGTCAGGAATCTCCACCCGCGACACGTCGAAATAGCGCCGCCAGAAGTCGCAGTGCTCCGCGTACAGCGTCTCGTAGCCGCGCGCGATCTGCGCCTCGACCGGCGCGACGGTCAGCGGACCCTGGCGGTTGTCGGTGATGGCGAAATACTTGGTGATCGTCTGCGCGCGCACCGTCACCCAGCGATCCGTCCCGTCCGCGCCCATGCCGGACACCGGCGCATCCACGCGCAGCAGCATCAGCCCCTGCGTCTCGCCCAGATCGTACCGCCCCGTCAGCGGCCCCGCGTCCATATCGACGCTCACGAACGGATCGGTGTCCCAGCCGTCGTCGAACCACACGCCCGGCCCCATCCACGCGCGGAAGGTCACCGGCTGGTCGAACGTATACCGCTCCACCAGCAGCGACTGCTGCGCGTGCAGCCACGTCACCGCCTCGCCTTTCACCGCGCCGTAATCCAGCGCCGTGTACAGCGTACCTTCCTGCGGCACGAAACGCTGTTCGCTGTTCTGCAGCTCCAACGGCTGGCCGTCTTGCAAGACGTGATACCACGTGCGGCCCAGCGGCGCGACGTCGTACCAGCCCGATCCCTCCGCGTGCTCCAGCGGCTTGCCCTCCGGCCAGCGTCCCGCGGTCATGACGAGCCGGTCTTCGGGATAATACCGGTCCGACTTGTACCACTCGCCGCGATCGACGACGAACTTATCGGCAGTCATCGATCCCGTCGGGCCGATGAGAACGGCGTCCAGCCCG
>NZ_DAISHJ010000201.1:2586-4805 GCF_036822615.1 Aggregatilinea sp.
AGGTCGGCGCCGAAGCGCCAGCGCAGCGACGCCACGGCGTCCAGCCCGTTGCCCAGGAAGCAGTGATAGTAGTTTGACGGCAGACGCATAAGAAAACTACCCTTTCAGTCCGGTCATGGTGATGCCTTCGACGAAGGCGCGCTGCGCGACGAAAAATAGGATCAGGGTCGGCAGCATCAGCACCACCGACGCCGCCATCAGCAGGTTCATCTGCGTGTTGTACTGGCCGTTCAGGTAGGCCAGCCCCACCGACACGGTGTACTTGGACGACTCGTTGAGGTAGAGCAGTGGCCCCATGAAGTCGTTCCAGATGTCTTTGAAGCTCAAAATGCCGATCACCGTCAGCACGGGGATGCTCAGCGGCACGATGATGCGGAAGATGATTTGCAGGCGGTTCGCGCCGTCCACCACCGCCGATTCTTCGAGTTCTTTGGGAATCGTGCGGAAGAACTGCCGCATCAGGAAGATCGCGTATGCCTCCCCGAACCACGCGGGCACGATCAGCGGCTTGAAGGTGTTGATCCACCCAAACTCGTTGAACAGGATGAAGCTGGGGATGCGCAGCACCGCGTTAGGGATCATCAGCGTCGCCAGCAGGATGCCGAACAGGATATTTTTGCCCGGCGCTTCCAGCCGCGCGAAGCCGTACGCGATCAGCGTGCACGAGATCAGCCGCCCGCTGATCATGCCCACTTCGAGGATCATCGTGTTTTTGATGAACGTGTCGAACGGCAGATACGGGTTGCCGAACACGTCCGAGAAGTTCGACCACTGGATCGGGTCGGGGATCCACTGCGGCGGCCACTTATAAATCTGGGCTTCCGGCTTCAGCGCCGACAGGATCATCCAGAAGAACGGGAAGATAAACAGCAGGCTCAGGCCGATCAACAGCCCGTAGATAGCGATCCCGTGCGCCAGCCGGTCCAGCCGGTGATTGCGCCAGAAATCGGAGATCGCGGCGGCGGGGGTCACGCTTGCAGTTTTAACGCTCATCAGGGCCGCTCCTATCAGTCACCGTAAAAGACCCATTTTTGGGCGCTGCGGTTGATCAGGTACGTCACCACCACGATCACGACAAATAGAATCCACGCCATCGCGGACGCGTACCCCATCTTGAGGAACTTGAACGCGTTCTCGTACAGGTACATCATGTAAAACAGCGTCGATTTGAGCGGCGAGCCGATCGCCCCGGCGCGCGCCGTCGAGATCACGAACGCGCTGTCGAAGGTCTGGAACGAGCCGATCACGGTCATCACCAGATTGAAGAAGATCGTCGGGCTGAGCAGCGGCAGCGTGATCCGCAGGAAGCGCTGCCAGCGCCCCGCGCCGTCGATCTCCGCCGCCTCGTACATCATGCGCGGGATGCCCTTCAGCCCGGCCAGGAAGATCAGCATTTCGCCGCCGACCGACCACGCGCTCATCAGCACCAGGCCCCACAGCGCCCAATCGGGATCGGTGAACCAGTTGGGGCCTTGAATGCCAAACAGGGCCAGGAACGCGTTGAACGGGCCGAAGCGCGGGTTAAGGATCCACTGCCACAGGACCGCCGCCGCCACGCTGGCGACCACCCCCGGCAGGTAGAAGATCGTGCGGAACACGCCCACGAACTTGGTCGCTTCGTTGAGCAAAATGGCGAAAAACAGCGCGATCGCCAGCCGCAGCGGCACGCTGACCAGACTGTACTTGGTCGTGATCCACAGCGAGTGCGCCACGTCCGGGTCGTGATACATGTCTCTGAAATTCTTCAGGCCCACCCATTCCGGCGACGACAGCATATTCCAGTCGGTGAAGCTGATGTAGACCGAATAAGCGATGGGCACGACCGTAAACAGCACGAAGCCGATCACCCACGGCGAGGTCACCATGTAAAAGGTGAGCGCCTCCCGCCGGGATGACGACCAAAACGGTTTTTTCGTGACGGCCTGCGTTGCTACCGACATAATAGGTGTCCCTCGTAAACACTAGCGTGCGTGATGCTCCACCCCGCGGCGTTTCTCACACATCCGGCGGGTAACACGGGCGGAACCTGCTTGTCTCCTGTCCAACTTGATTGGCGAGGAGCCGGGGGCGAGGTCTGCTCTTTGCTTTTCGCTCTTGCTAACCGCTAATCGCTAACGGCTAACCGCTGCTTCTTTTGTTTTTTGCCTTAACTAACGACTGAAGACTAAGAGCGTGTTTGTTAAATAGGACGAGCAAGACGACGGAGCATCAAATGAATC
>NZ_DAISHJ010000202.1:0-4748 GCF_036822615.1 Aggregatilinea sp.
CAGCACGCCCCACAGCAGGCGTCCGGTCGTGGCGGGCCGCCACCACAGGTAGCGCAGCGCCTCGGCCAGCGTCAGGTCTTCGATCACCACCTGCCGCGCGGGGGCCGGGTCGGAGACCGGCGCGGGCACTGTCTCCGGTTCCGGCGTGGGCGTTGCGTCCGGCAGCGGCACAGAAGACGCCGCCTCGATGGGCGGCTCAGGCTCGGAATCAATGGGCAGATCAGGCGGAAGATCGGGATACTCAGCCATTCACAGGTCCGGCGGGTTACAAATGCGGATCGGGTCCGGGCTTGCGGCCCTTGAGCGCCAAATTGACCGTACTGCGGCCCGGCGGCTCGTCGAGCTTGTTGGGCCGGTCGAACAAATTCAGCACGGCCACACCCAGGTTGATCGGATTTAACAGGCTGCCGCGATTCTTGTCAAATGTTGTGCGGTCGGCGGCGTTCGCCATGCCCTCAGGCATCAGGCCCGATTCGAGCAGCGGCTTGCCCAGCCCGTACACGAGATTATGAATAAACGGGAAGCTGTAGTGCGTGAAGGCCCGCTCCACCTCGACGGTGAAGCCCGCCGCCAGCGCCGCCGCGCGCAGGTCGTCGCGCCGGTAAAGGCGCACGTGATTGGCCCAGATGCCCGCCAGCGGCCCGCGCCGGATCTTGGTGTGGAACAGCGTTTCGAGCGTCTTGTTGATGGGGTCCCACCAGAACGGGTAATTGGCGTTGGGCACGGTGATCGCCACGACGCCGCCCGGCTTCAGCACGCGGTAGACCTCGCGCAGCCCGGTCACGTCGTCGTCGATGTGCTCCAGAATTTCCGACAGCAGCACGCCGTCGAAATAGTTGTCGGGGAATGGCAGGCGGTAGATATTGCCGCGCGTCAGCGTCACGCCCGGCAGGCTGCCCACGTTGTGCTGCGCCTTGCGGATGATCTCGTCGTCCAGCTCCAGCCCGACGAGCCGCGCCCCGCTGACGGTGCGGTACATGTTGAGGTAAAAGCCGCGCCCGCACGCGCAGTCGAGAATGAGCGCATCATCGCGCGGCGGAACCCACTCAAAAATAGTTTGGACCCGCTTCTTGAACGCCATATCGGCTTCGTTGCGGGTCAAGCGCTGAATCGTCTGCTGATCGACCGTCATAAGCCCCTATCAAATGGGTGGCGAACAGCCGACCCGCTCGCCACCCCCATGCTGCATATGAAAAACCCGGTTTAGCTGTCGCTCGACTCGCTCACCTGACCGTTGGTCTGGGCGATGGTCGTCTGCAAGCCTTGAATCAACTGCTGTTTTTCCGTGTCGGAGAGCTTCGCCTCGGAGTGCATCATCACGTAATAGAACGGCGGCATCTCACCGCTGTCGATCACTTCGCTGATTTCCCCGGCGCTCTGCGGATGACTCGCCCAGTCCGAGAAGTTCATGGTGTCGCGGCCTTCGTTCACATCCCGCCACAGCAGCAGCTTGGATGGGGCGATCTTGGAGTACCACGGCCAGACCGTCTCGTTGCTGTGGCAGTCGAAACAGGACGACGCCGCCAGATCGCGCGTCTGCGGCGAATCCCAGTTCGGCTCGCTGACCACGGGCGGGTTATCCCGGCTGAGCGGGATGATCTGAATCACGAGCAGGGCTGCTACCAGCACGAGCACGACTCCACCGACGATTTTTTTCCAGTTTTGTTTGATGCTATCCATCGTCATCTCCAAGGAGCATAAGGCTAGGAACGGCTGCCCATGCAGTCGCCTGAATGATACTCCTTAGATGCAGTTAATAGCTAATCGTTGTATCCCCGTCCCTGCATGGCCGCACGGCGGAATTCCGCCTCGTAGTGGTCCACCGTTTCGTCCAGATTGAAGACGCGATCGATCTCCTCGCGCGGCTTGACGTACCGGTCACGGTGCGCGAGCACATCGATCACCGCTTCACCGATGGCGTGCCAGTCGCCGCGCGGCACGATCTTGCCCATGCCCGTCGCCGTCACCGGGACGCGCCCACCGGGCGTATCGGTCATGACGACCGGCGTTCCGCACAACATCGCCTCGACCTGCACCAGCGCGAAGCATTCCGTGTCGCTGGGCAGCACCAACACGTCGCACGCGGCGAAAAAGTTCGACATGGCCTGCATGCTGCTGAGCTGGCCCAGGAAGATCAACTGTTCCTCATAGCGCGTGACCAGCGCCTGATTGCGCTCCCAGGTGTCCTCGTAGCGGATGTCGTACTCTCCGGCGAAAACCACACGCGCCGTCGGGAAGCGCTGGTTGATCACTTCCAGGGCGCGGATCAGCAGGTCGGGCCGTTTTTCCTCCACGAACCGCCCCGCGTAGCCGATCACCGGGCCGCCGTCGCTCTGCCAGCGCTCGCGCAGTTCCGCGACGCGCTCCGGATCGGGATCGGGCACCTGGATCGGCGGGTAAATCACCGACACCTTGTTGGCGAACGGCTTGAGGTAGTAACTGTTGTCGGCGTAATCCTGGCTGTACGCGATCAGCCGCGCGGCGCGTTTGG
The DNA here is from genome assembly GCF_036822615.1 of Aggregatilinea sp. NCBI lineage: Bacteria > Bacillati > Chloroflexota > Anaerolineae > Aggregatilineales > Aggregatilineaceae > Aggregatilinea > Aggregatilinea sp. The sequence continues at coordinate 2,492 of NZ_DAISHJ010000202.1, forward strand.
CGAGCACACGGTAATTCTCGAACGTAAACCAACGCACGAAGCGATTGAACAGGCCGCTGGGCAGGATCAGGTCGCCGTGATGCGTGGAGATCACCTTTTTGCCCTGCATTTCGGCGAGCACCGAAACCAGCGCTGTTTCGAGCATAGGCGTGTGCATCCAGACCACGTCGTGCGTGCGGATCAGTCCCCACGCCGCCCACGGGTACGCGGGCATGACCATGCCCCGGCTGACGCGGATCGGAGCCCACAGGCGCACCAGCCGTACGCCGTTGATCGTCTCGTCACGCGGCAGGTCGATGTGGTGGCGCGCGGTAAGGATCGTGACCTCGTGCCCGCGCTGCACCAGCGCCTCCGCCACGCGCTGCACGTGGATCGGCACGCCCGTGCGGTGCGGCAAATAATACTGGAGCGTAACCAGGATTTTCAGCGGGCGGTCGGCCTGGAAGAGTGTCTCGATGTCAGTCATAGGCAGTTACGCGCATCCGCGCTCTATCACCCTTCGGAGGGAGTCGTCTGTGTCTCAAGATCGGAATTAGACTGGGACTGGCGGGTGCGCAGCGTCTGGGCCGCGCGGGTCACCTCGCCCAGATTCACGTTCAGCGCCCACAGCCCGATCAGCCCGGTCACGATGTACGTCGCCAGATTGACCGCGTGCAGAATCAGTGCCAGCGCCACCGCGCGCGGATCGGTAGTCTCCGCGACCAGATCCGCCGCCGCGATCCCGAACACGATCGCGGCCTCGAACGGTCCGAGGTTCCCCGGCACAGCGGGCACGGCCACCACGAACGACGCCAGCGCGATCATCGCCATCGACGCGGCCCAGGTCGGGTGATCGAACACCGCGTAGAGCATCACATAGCCCGCCGCGACGGACGTCGCCCAGGATGCCGCCGTCCACCATACGGACTGCAGCAGCAGGCGCGGCGAGGCCAGCGGCAAGATGCCTTCCAGCAGGTCGTCTACCCAGGCGTGCAGGCGCGGCGTATCGAGGAACTTGATCACGCGCCCCAGCCCGCGCAGCACGGCATGCGCCCACGGCGGACGCGCCGCAAACACGGCCAGCACGATCACGCCGATGATCGCGCCCACGCCGAGCGCGACGCCAACCAGCCCGATCTCCAGCCCGGTCGGCAGCACGGCCAGCGTGATGCCCACCAGCCCGAACACAGCCAGCGTATCCAGCAGCCGCTCGACCACCACCGTGCTGATCGAGGTCAGCACCGGCACGGGCGGATCGGCGCGCAGGGCCAGCACCGCGCGGGCCAGCTCGCCCACGCGCAGCGGCAGCACGCCGTTGACGAAGTAGCTGATGTTGAGGATGTGGAAGCTGTCCGAGGGCGACAGGCGGCCTTTGAGCAGCACGCGCCAGCGGATGCTGCGCAGCCACAGTCCCAACGTCGAAAGCGCCACCACCGGGATGACCGTCCAGTAGTTAGCGTCCGCCAGTTCGTCACGCACCCCACCCAGGTCGCGCCGGAAGAGGTAGACCAGCGCGATCACGCTCACTGCCAAACCGAGCAGCAGACTCGGCCATCGTTTTTTCATTCGGGACGTCCTACCTGTGAACCAACACGGCGGTCGATTATGCCAGAGCCGCCGTATCGACGCTAGGTAGAGGTACACGCATGGGCGGCGAATTCCTCAGAACGGGCCATAACCGCACACCGGGTTTTCGTAGGGGCGATGCGAGCATCGTCCGTCGCGCAGAAACGGGCAGAGCAAGTTCTGTCCCACCACTGGCGCACGTCATTGGGCAAGCTCCTCGTCTTTTCCAAACACCACCCACGCGAGGCTGGCTTGTTCTTGACTCACCACTTTAAACTGTAGACTAACGACTGCCTTTAGCTGTTCGCTGTTGACGCTCCGCCCCGCCGCGCGTATAATACGGGGCAGTTCGCGGGTATAGTTCAGTGGTAGAACGTCAGCTTCCCAAGCTGAATGTCAGGGGTTCGAATCCCCTTACCCGCTCCATCTAGGCATGCCGGTCCCGGCGTGCCTTTTTTGTTGCGACCGGGCCGCCTCGCGCAAAAACGCCAACCTCGACTACAATGCAGGCGTGAACCCTGACGAAATCCGATCCCGTCACGCCAGTAGGAGTAGTGCCCCGTGACTGTCGACTCAGCCCACCGCTTTCCCGCGCTCGAAATCGTGTGCCAGGCGCCACCCGACCGTCTGAACGAAGACGCCTGGGTGGCAACCACCGCCGGAACGCTGGTCGAAACACTTATCGCCGCCGCCATCGACGGCGCGACCACCC
>NZ_DAISHJ010000203.1:0-4698 GCF_036822615.1 Aggregatilinea sp.
AGCCGCCGCCGGAGTCGGCGCGGGCTGGCCCGGCTGCGGAATGGTCAGCACCTGCCCCACGTAGATAAGCTGCGGGTTCAGAATATTATTCGCCTGCGCGATCGCCTGGGCGGTCGTGCCATAGGCGACGGCGATATTCCAAAGGGTTTCGCCAGGCTGAACCGTGTGGGTGATGGTCTGACCGCCATCCTGCGCAAGAGCCAAAGCAGGCATGGCGAAAATCACAACTAATGCCAGCCACACCACCAAAATTCTTTGCACGCGGTGCATCATACAGCCTCCCTCAGCGGCGAAAAGTCTATGCTGGATACATCATAATACAATTCGCATACACCCGCCATGCCGGGCCGCCGTGCGAAAGTCGCTCGCTGTCACAGGCCGGATAGCCGAACCCGGAGCCGATCTTCGCCTCCCTATCGCCGCCCTGGTAAAATCGGCTCAGCGTAGTGCTCCGGCAGTCGCGCCGGACCGGAAAGCGAAAGGTGTAACTTCATGGCCGTGATCAAGCCGTTTCGCGGTGTCCGTTACAATGCCGCTCGCGTGGGCGATCTTCAGTCCGTTGTGAGCCAGCCCTATGACCGCATCTCCGACGACCTGCAGGACCGCTATTACGCGCTGAGCCCCTACAACATCGTGCGCATTATTCAGGGCAAAACCGAGCCGGGCGACTCGTCCGAAGGCCCCAACGTCTACACCCGTGCGAAGTCCTTCTACCAGGACTGGCGGGCGGAGGATGTACTGGCCCGCGACGAGCATCCCGCCGTGTATGCCTACGAGCAGACGTTCACCGTCGAGGGCAAGCAGTACGTCCGTCTGGGCATGATCGCCGCCGTGAAGCTGGCTGAATTCGACGAGGGCATCATCCTGCCCCACGAGCGCACCCACGCCGGGCCGAAGGAAGATCGCCTGCGCCTGATCAACACGCTTCAGGCCCACACCGAACAGATCTTCCTGCTCTACCCTGACGCCGAAAATCGCGTCAACGCCCTGCTGCGGCAGGCCATCGGCAGCCGCCAGCCGGATCTCGACGTTGAGGAGCTACTCGAAAGCGGCGTGCGGCAGCGTATGTGGGCCATCACTGACGAGCCGACGCTGGCCGCCATCGAAGCCGAGATGGACCCCAAGCGCAACCTGATTATTGCCGACGGCCATCACCGCTACGAAACCGCGCTGAACTACCGCAACGCCCAGCGCGCCGCACACCCTGACGCGTCACCCGATGCGGCCTTCAACTACGTCGCCGCGACGCTGGTCAGCATGGACGATCCGGGTCTGGTGGTGCTGCCGACCCACCGCGAGATCTGCAACTTCACCACGACCAGCCCCGCCGACGTGCTGGAACGCGCCAAGCTTTATTTCAACGCGAAGCCGGTTGCCGATCTGCCGGCCTGCCTCGACGCGCTGAACGCATCCGGCGCGCCCCACGTGTTCGGCTACTACGGCGGCCCCGATGTGGGCTTTTACACGCTCACCCTGCAAGACTCCGCGCTCATCGATCGCCTGATCACCAGCGACCAGTCGCCGGAATGGAAGTCGCTCGCCGTCAGCATCGCCCACCGCATCCTGATCGAACAGGTCGCGGGCGTGCCGGTAGAGGGCGTCGAAGACAAATCGATGCTCCGCTACCATCGCCGCGCGCAGGAAGCCGTCGAAAGCGTGGATCGCGGCGAGGGGAATTTTGTGTTCTTCCTGCGCCCCACCCGCATGGACAGCATCAAGGCCATCGCGGGGCGCGGCGAAAAAATGCCGCAGAAAAGCACCGACTTTTACCCCAAGATGATTTCCGGCCTCGTCTTGATGCCGCTCGATCCCGGCGAGCAGGTCTAGAACCCTGCGATAGAGGACAAAGAGCAGGGCGGGTTCAAAATCCGCCCTGCTCTTTCTTATCCTACTTTTCCCTGATCCTCGTTCCCCAATCCCGGATCTCTATTCTTAATCTCCGCCCTGCTCCGGGCTGAACTCCAGCACCGGGTCCAACGCCGGAACCGGTTCGAATGCCTCCGCATCTGCACGCATCTGCAGCGTCAGGTAGGCCAGCGCCGCCAGCCCGGCGACGATCCCGCCCAGATACCACACCCATTCGAATCCCAGGGATTCTTTGATCTGCCCCGCCAGCCACGTCCCACTGCCCGACGCGACCGCGAATCCGAACCCGAACACGGCCATGTAACGTCCGCGCATGTCTTCCGGCGCGAGCCGTGCGGCGATCGCCTGCCCCACCGGCACGACCAGCATCTCGCCCACGGTGATGATCACCATCGCCAGGATGAACAACCATGCGCTTGCCACGAACCCGAACAGGCTGAACCCGATCGCATAGAACAGCGTACCGACCGCCAGGATCAGCATCGACGGATAGCCGCGCTTGCGCACCTGCCGCGTGATCGAAAGCTGAAGCAGCACGACCATCACGGCATTCATGCTCAGCAGCAGACCGAAGCCCCACGGCTCGATCCCATGCACGTCGCGCAGGTAAACCGAGAGTGTCGAGTTCATCTGGAAGTAGACCAGCCACACCACCATGCCCAGCACCGTAAACGTGATAAACATCCGGTCACGGAACACGCGCCCATAGCCCCGGAAGGTCTGCACCAGCGACTCGGCAGGGGCATCTGTTTCCATCCGTTCGGGGCGCGTCTCGCGCAGCAGCGCGAACAGGATCACGGCGGTAATCACGCTCGTCGCGGCATCTACGCTGAACAGCAGCAAATACGACAGCCCCGCCAGCAGTCCGCCGATGATCGGCCCGAACGTCACCGCGAGATTGAACGTGATGCGGATGATACCGAATCCCTCGACGCGCTTTTCTTCCGGCAGCAGATCGGCCATCATGGCTTGCCACGCCGGGCCGCCGATGCTGCCCACCAGACCAATCAGCGCCGCGATTGCGTATAACAGGGTGATGCTGTTCACCATCACCAGCGCCAGGTTCCCCAGCGCGCTCGTCACCAGGGCCGTCAGCGCGATAGGCTTACGTCCGAAGCGGTCGGCCAGCGCCCCACCCACGGCACTGCCGAGCAGCCCGGCAGCCGAGAAGATCGCAAAAATAACGCCGACCTGCGCCAGATCGATCTCAAAATGGTCGGTCAGGAACATCGCAAAAAACGGGAAGATCAGCGCGTTGCCCACCTGATCGATGAAGGACGCGCCGACCAACAGCCAGAACTGGCGCGGGTACTCGTTGTAAACGGATCGGGCGGCATCTTGAGCTGCAACCAAACGGCGGAATAACATAAGCCGATCTCCATTCAAGATGACAAAGAAGCTGAAAAAACAGTGCAATTGTGAATATAGTTGCATAATTCAGCAATTGCGTACATAAGCAATCATACAACAACCCGAACACTTGTGCAAGTCCCGCCGTCAAATTTTAATATTTTCGATACACTCCCGCCCGCCCGGCAGGTATAATGTCTCCCATAACATCGTTCACACCCTGGGAGGTTGGCATGGATGCAGTTCAAGCGCTCGCCCGCGCAGCGTTATATACGGATGCCGTCCCGTACATTCCGGTGCACCTGCCCGCCCCCGCGATCGTCGCCGCTGCGGGCGTCCTGGCCGAAAGCGCCACACCGTTCAGCGCCCTGATCGCGGACAAAGACGAAGTCACCCTGATCCTGCCCGAAGCGGAATGGGAAGAGTTTGCGCGCCGCCTGCCCGACCACCGCGCCGCCGCGCCCTACCGCCTGATCACCTTCGACCTGCCGCTGGACTTCGAGCTGATCGGTTTCATGGCGCTCGTCAGCCGTGTCCTGGCCGACGCGGGCGTTTCGATCCTCGCCGTCAGCGCCTTCGAGCGCGACCACCTGCTCGTCCCGGCCAGCCAGTTCGAAACGGCCTGGGCCGCGCTCGAAGCGGCCAAAAACGCGCTGCCCGCCGGGGAGTAGCGCCGTGCTGCGCCGCTGGATCGCGCTGGTTTGCTGCGGGCTGATCCTGTTTCCTGCGGAATCGTCGGCGGCGCAGGGCGGCGAGTCGCCCGCGCTCACCCCTCACCCCTGCGACGTCGTGCCGCCCGGCGAAATCGACGGCAGCACGATCTGGTGCGCCGCGCTCGACGTCTCCCTCGATCGCGCCGATCGCGCCGATCCCGGCGGCCCGCAGGTGACGCTGGCCGTCGCCGTGCTGCGCAGTTCCGCCGCTTCCCCCGCGCTCGATCCAGTCCTGTTTCTCGGTGGGGATGCCGGGCTGAGCGTGCTCGCGCCAGACAGCCTCGCGGATCTGGCCGCACGGGTCGCGCCGTTCCGTGCCCAACGCCACGTGATCCTGTTCGATGCGCGTGGCGCCGGTCTTTCCATGCCGCGTTTTGAGTGCACACCCGGCTTTGCGACCGATCTGGAAGCGTGTCTGGCGGATCTGGCCGCGCGTGGACTCAAGCCCGAACAGTTCACCGCGTCCGCGCTGGCCTCGGACGCCGCCGCGCTCATGCAGGCGCTCGATTATCCAGCCTATAACCTTTACGGCCTCTCCTATGGAGCGCAGGTCGCGCTCGCTCTGCTGGCTGAGCCGGCCTCAGCGGACCGCGTGCGCAGCATCGTGCTCGATGCCGCGCTGCCCCTGCCTATCTCCACCCTGACGCCCTATCACGCCGCCTTCGAGCTGGCTCGCTACGGGGTATTCCGCTCGGCTTTCGCCCTGTGCGACGCCGATCCCGACTGTTCCGGCGCATACCCGTACATGCGCGAACGCTTCGTGACGCTC
>NZ_DAISHJ010000204.1:0-4686 GCF_036822615.1 Aggregatilinea sp.
CGGCGGCGGGACCGGCCCGGCGGCCTCGAACACCGCCCGCCACGGGGCCAGCCCGGACGTATGCGTCAGCAGGTGGCGGAACGTCACGCGGGCAGGGTCGGCGGTGTGGCCGCGCACCTCGTCGGGCACGGGCAACATTTCGCGCGTGTGCGGATTCTGCCCGCCGTCGAGCGCGCGCGGCCCCGATGCGCCGAACTCCGGTACGACCGCCACCAGCGGATCGTCCAGCCCGACCGCGCCCGCGCTGACCAGCGACAGAAACGTGCTCGTCGTGAACAGCTTGCTGACCGAGGCGAAGTCGAAACGCGCGTCAGGGTGAGCGGGGTGATCCGCATCGATCCCGCCCCACGCTGCATCTAACCAGCACTCGCCATCGCGCAGCACGACCAGCGCCGCTGAAGTGAAGGTGTTCCCGACCCCGGTGCGTACAGCCTCGTTCAACGGATGGAATGCGGTGGGAGCGAGCCGGTTCGTACGCCCGGCAAACGGAACAGGGGAAAAAGTCACAGGTCTATTTCCTTGAAACATCAACAACGATTGATGCAAAGTTCGTTCTGTTCAGAATCTCTATCATATCCTGTGAATAGTTCCGGTGCTACTTAGCTCAACGCAAACTAATGCATTAGAAACAACTTGTTTGTGACAATCGCTCATAATCCAATCCCGGGAATCGGTCGAGTTGACTGGATTTAATCTCTAAATATCTATAGAATGGTGTCATGAACGTCATTACACTCCGCTCTATGATCCGTGAGGATATCCCTCACATTGCGGCATGGATCGCGCAGAGTCCGCTCTGGCAGCGCTACCGTCTGGATGCGTCCAAAGCCAGCCGCCAGCTTGAACAGGCCCTCGAACGAAACGAGATGCTGCTGGCCGCCGTGCCGCCTGAAGGCCCCGTCTGCGGGCTGGCGTGGTGCATGGTTGGCGGCGCGTTCGGGCGCAGCACCTACCTGCGGCTGCTGGGCATCGAAGAGACGTACCGCAGCGCCGGGGTCGGCGCGCTGCTGCTCAACGAAGCCGAGCGCCTCGCCGCTGAGAGCGGCCAGAGCATGGTCCTGCTCGTCTCCGACTTCAACACGGGCGCGCAGCACTTTTACCAGCGCCAGGGCTATACCCAGGTCGGCGCGCTGCCGGGCTACGTCCTGCCCGACGTCACCGAGTTGATCTACTGGAAACCCCTAAACTCCAGTATGACATCCATTCCAGGCTCCCCACTGGCAAAGGAGGCTCATCCCAACTTATAGAACGCCGTACGACCGACCCGCACGTTTCATGTTTTGCGCATAAGAGAGGGTAGAACGATGAAAGTTTCTCGCTTTGTTTTGGCTATCGCGCTTGTCGTGATGGTGCTTGGCGCGGCCCTGCCCGCGATGGCCCAGGGCGACGGCAACGTGCTGATCGTGGCGCGCGCCGCCGACACCACCGGCCTCGATCCGCACACCCAGACGGCTTTCGCCTCGCTGCGCCTGCTGGAACTCATCTACGAGCCGCTGGTCATGCTCGACGCCGATCTGAACGTCGTGCCCGCGCTGGCCGAAAGCTGGGATTTCTCTGACGACGCGACGCAGCTGACCTTCAACCTGCGCCAGGGCGTCACCTTCCACGACGGATCTGACTTCACGTCCGAAGACGTGAAAGCGTCTCTTGAGCGCATTCTGAACGAAGAGACCGGCGCGGCGACCCGTGCCAACCTGCTCAGCATCGCCTCGATCGACACGCCCGACGATTACACGGTCGTGCTCAACCTGTCCGAGCCGGATGTGCCGCTGCTGGCCGCCCTGGCGACGACCAACGCCGTGATCCTCTCCTCGGACGTGATCGCCAACGGCGACCCGGCCACCGAAACCATCGGCACCGGCCCGTTCATGCTCGACAGTTGGGTTCCCGAAGAAACCACGACCCTGACCGCCAATCCGAACTGGTGGGGTGACGGCCCGTACGTGGATGGCATCGAAATGCGCGTCATCCCCGACGAAGCCTCGATCCTGGCCGCCCTGCGCGCCGGTACGGTCGATTTCGCCCTGCTCAACGACCCGCTGGTCGCCACGCTGCTGATCGACGATCCGGACGTGGTGCTCAACCGCGCCCCCTCGATCGCCTACCACGTGCTGCAGTTGAACGCCGCAAACCCGCCGCTGGATAAGCTCGAAGTGCGCCAGGCGATCTCCTGCGCCATCGACCGCCAGGAAGTGCTCGACACCGCCGCCCTGGGCGAAGGCTCCGTGACCGGCCCGGTGACCAGCCCCGCCTACGAGGTGCCGCTGGATGAGTTCTTCTGCTACGAGCGCGACGTCGAAAAGGCCAAGGAACTGATGATCGCCGCCGGGATGGAAGACGGCTTCTCGCTGACGATCATGGCTGCCAGCGCCGAACCGCCGACCGCGATGGCCGAAGCCCAGACGATCCAGTCGCAGCTCGCGGACATCAACATCGACGTCGAGATCGAGCCGCTGGAACTCAGCGTCTACGTGGACCGCTGGCTGGCGGCGGACTTCGACGCGGCGGTGGCCCTCAACGGTGGCCGTCCCGATCCGTACACGATGTACGCGCGTTACTTCACCGCCAACGGCAACCTCGCCACGGTCGCCGGGTACGGTGACGAGACGCTGGACCAGTTGATGCAGGAAGGCCGCGCGGAAACCGATCCCGCGGCGCGCCTGGACATCTTCACCCAGTTCCAGAAGCACCTGGTCGAGATGGCCCCCTGGATCTGGCTGTACACCGACTACGAATATACGGCGCAGCAGCCGTACGTTCAGGGCTTCGTTCCCATGCCCACCGACTCGATCTATTCGCTCGCTCAGGTATCCATCGAGCGCGAGTAGCCGCCGTACTTCGTTTTAGCTGAAACTGGGGAGAGCGCCCGCCGCAAAAACGGACGCTCTCCCTTCGAGGTCATTCCATGTTGCGTTACGTCGTCCAACGCGCCATCGCGTTCATCCCGACCGTGATCGGCATCTCGCTCCTGGTCTTTATTGCGATCCGCCTCATCCCCGGTGACTCCATCACGGCGATGCTGGGCACGGAAGCCGGGATGCTCACCGATACGCAGCGCGCGTCACTGGAAAAGTATTTCGGGCTGGACAAGCCCGCGATCGAACAGTATTTCATCTGGCTCGGCAACGTCGTGCACGGCGATATGGGTTATTCGGTGCGCCACGGCCAGCCCGTGCTGGACGTGATCCTGCACCGCTTCCCGGTCACGCTGGAGCTTGCCCTGCTCTCGGTGGTCATCGCCCTGACCATCGGATTTTCGTTGGGCATCCTATCCGCCGTGTTCCATAACTCGTTCGTCGATCTCTTCGGCCAGCTATTCGCGCTGATCGGGTTGGCCGCGCCCAACTTTTTGATCGGCACGCTCATGATCTACGTGCTGTCCGTGTACTTCGGCATCCTGCCCAACTCAGGCGATTACGTCGAGCTGACCGAAGACCCGACGCGCAACCTGGGGCAGATGATCTTCCCAGCCATCACGCTGGGCTTCGCCTTCTCCGCGTCCGTGATGCGCACCACGCGCTCCGCGATGCTGGAGGTGCTCGGCCAGGACTATATCCGCACGGCGCGCAGCAAAGGTCTGCGCGAGCGGACGGTCGTCATCCGGCACGCCCTGCGCAACGCGCTGATCCCGGTGGTGACGCTGGTCGGCGTGGAAACGGGCTATCTGCTCGGCGGGGCGGTCATCGTCGAGGAGATCTTCACCCTACCCGGCATCGGGCGGCTGGCTTTCAATGCCATCTCGCAGCGCGACTACGCCCTGGTCCAGGGCGTGACGCTGTTCATCGCGCTGAATTTCCTGGTCATTAATTTGATCGTAGACTTTATCTATACGCTGCTTGACCCACGCATTTCTTATGCCAAACACTCCTGAACTACCCGACTTGCAGTCCACGCAGCCGAGTCTGCTGCGACGTATCCTGCGCAGCCGGAGCGGTGTCGTCGGGCTGGTCCTCGTCATCCTGTTCCTGGTCACGGCGCTGATTGGCGCGTTGGGCATCACGCCCTACGACCCGATTGAACAGCACCGCATCGACCGGCTGCAAGATCCCAGCTCGACGTATTGGCTCGGAACCGATCTTTACGGACGCGACGTCGCCAGCCGCATCATCTCCGGCGCGACGAACTCGCTGCACGTAGCACTCTTTTCGGTCGCCCTGTCGGGTGTGGTCGGAACGCTGCTGGGCGCACTGGCTGGCTTCGTTGGCGGCATGCTCGACAACGTGCTGATGCGCGTGATGGACGTGTTCTTCGCCTTCCCTTCGATTCTGCTCGCGCTGCTGATCGTGGTGGTGCTGGGACAGGGAGCCAACAACACCATCCTCGCCATCGCCATCGTCTACATGCCGATCTTCGCGCGCGTGGCACGCGGTCCGACGCTGGCCGTGCGCGAAATGGAATACATCACGGCGGCACGCTGTTTGGGCGTCCGCAACGCGCGCATCCTGGTGCTGCACGTGCTGCCCAATATCCTCGCCCCGCTGATCGTGCAGGTCAGTCTGGCGCTGTCGTGGTCGCTGCTGACCGAAGCGGGCCTGAGCTTTTTGGGGCTGGGCACGCGCCCGCCCGCCGCCTCGTGGGGCGTGATGCTCAGCGAAAGCCGCAGTCTGGCCGAAATGGCCCCCTGGTTGATGGTCGCGCCCGGTCTGGCGATCATGCTCGGCGTGCTGGGCTTCAACCTGCTCGGCG
>NZ_DAISHJ010000205.1:0-4683 GCF_036822615.1 Aggregatilinea sp.
CCTGATTTCTCCAGTCTACGACATTTCCACTGTCCGAGAAATCGGGGGAAGGTCACTACTCACTTGATCAACTGAGTGAAATTCCGAAAAGAATGAGCAAAAAAGAACCTCACCCTATCCCATAAGCCAGATCATTTCGATTGCTCACTTCGAGACCATTTGAAAAGTCAGGCAGCGGTCTGAAGTTGAGCTAAATGCCTGAGTGGCTGAAGAACTCAAACTGGGTCTCATTTCCCCTGAGATCAGTTTTCCAACGATACGGGCTTATGCTTGTTGTTAGTCCCGCGATTTTAAACGTACCAGGTGTGCAACAACTCACATCGAAAATCGAACAACCGTTGTAATTTGCTTCTTGACTCTTGTCCTACCTTAGGGTGTATGTTCAGCATGAAGGCCTTCAATCCAATGAATCTACACGAGGCGACGCATGCTCAAGATTGGTGAGTTTGCATGGCTCGGTCAGGTGACAGTCGAAACGTTGCGGCATTATGACCGATTGGGTTTGCTCAAACCAGATCACCTGGATCCGTTCACCGACTATCGATATTACACACTCGGGCAACTGCCCCAACTCAATCGCATTTTGGCGCTCAAAGACTTGGGACTGTCGCTTGAAGACATTGCACGAATGCTGGATAACAACATCGAGGCAGACACAATCCGCCACATTCTTCTGGCTCAGCAGGCTGAACTGACCAGACAGGTCCAGGCGAGTCAACAGCGTTTGGCGCGTGTAGAAGTACGACTCAAGCAAATAGACCAGGAGGGAAAAATGCCAGAATATGAAGTTTTGCTCAAGGCAGTTGAGGCGCAATGGATAGCCTCTGTGCGCCAGACGCTTTCGAGTTGGGAGCAAGAGGACTTCGGGCCGACGGTAAGCGGGATGTTTGCCCAGGTAGGCGAATATCTCAATCGCCAGGACATCAAACCGGTTGGGCCAGGCATGGCGTTGTATCACGCTGATCGACTCGTTGAAAACAGTAGCCAACGTGGGGAACCGGACATTGAAACGGCGCTGCCCACTGCTCGGCCTGTGCCAGACAGTGACTTGATCACGATACGGCAGATGCCCAAAACACAGGTGGCGTATGCCGTTCATCGTGGAAGTTTTACCGGGCTGCTCGCGGCCAAACAGGCCATCGTGGCCTGGGTGGAGGCTAATGGCTATCAATGCACCGGGCCGTTCTGTGAGGTCTATCTCCACTTTGATGACGACCATCAGGCCAACCAGGACTCGCCATACCACGTCATCGAGATTCAATTGCCTGTGACCAAAGCCTAAGGCAACACTTCAAAATGCCGCCACACCTTCCGTAGCCGAATCTCTATGGAAGGTGTGGCGCACGAGCTGTCAGCTTCAGATTATGGGAGACCGACATGTGCCAAACAGAGATGATCCAGGCTGGTATTCAGAGCGAAGCAGGGCGCCAATTGTGCATATTGATCCAGCCCCTGATCCACAAAATCATTCATGGCGTGCGCAGTCGATGGTTGACAAACAACACCCCGGAGGCGACCCGGAAACCTATGATGAGCGGTTCGAGCAGTGCTCATTCATGATCGGTTAGATCATTGGGGCATGGTTTTCGATTCATTCCCTCAGCCTATCGACTCAATTCAGACTTTTCAAATAGCCTCTTAAAAACTGCGCTGCTCATCCTGCCCCAAAACGGATTTTGTAGTAAACTAACGACTAATAACTAATGACTGATAACTGCTTTTGAAAGGGATATTTCATGTCCAGGTTGATTTTGGCGCTCGACCAGGGTACGACCAGCTCCCGCGCGATCCTGTTCGACGAGGCGGGGCAGCTTCTGGAAACCGCCCAGCAGGAATTCCCGCAGATCTTCCCCCGGCCCGGTTGGGTCGAGCACGACCCGCACGACATCTGGCGCACCCAGCGCGACGTGGCCCGCGCCGTGCTCGACCGCGCGAAGGTGGGCGCGGCGGATATCGCGGCGATCGGCATCACCAACCAGCGCGAAACGACCCTGATCTGGGATCGCCGCACGGGGGAGCCCGTCTATAATGCGATCGTGTGGCAGTGCCGCCGCACCGCGCCGATGTGCGACGCGCTGCGCGCCGAGGGCTTCGACGCGGTGATTCGCGCCAAAACCGGGCTGGTCACGGATGCGTATTTTTCCGGCACGAAGGTCGCGTGGCTGCTGGACAACGTACCCGGCACACGTCCGCGCGCAGAACGCGGCGAACTGGCGTTTGGCACGGTCGATACGTGGCTGCTGTGGAATCTCAGCGGCGGGGCGCTGCACGTCACCGATCCGACCAACGCCAGTCGCACGCTGCTCTACAACATCTACAAGGGCGACTGGGACGACGAGATCCTGGAGCACCTGAACATCCCGCGCAGCCTGCTGCCGGAAGTCCGCCCGTCGAGCGCAGTGTATGGCGAATCCGTCTCGCACCTGTTGGGCGCGCCGGTGCCGCTGGCGGGCATCGCGGGCGATCAGCAGGCGGCGCTGTTCGGGCAGGCGTGCCACCGCCCCGGTATGGCGAAAAACACGTATGGCACGGGTAGCTTCGTGCTGCTCAACACGGGCGAGCAGGGCGTCGAGTCGAAGTCGAATCTGGTCACGACGATCGCGTGGCAGCTTGAGGATCGCCCGGTAACCTATGCGCTGGAAGGCAGCATCTTCGTGACGGGCGCGGCGGTGCAGTGGCTGCGCGACGGTTTAGGCATCATCCAGAGCGCGGCGGAGATCGAGCCGCTGGCGGCCAGCGTTGAGAGCGCGGACGGCGTGTACTTCGTCCCGGCGTTCGTGGGTCTGGGCGCGCCGCACTGGGACGCCTACGCGCGCGGCACGCTGATCGGCATGACGCGCGGCACGACGCGGGCGCACATCGCGCGGGCCACGCTGGACGCCATCGCGCTGCAATCGTGCGACGTGCTCGACGCCATGCGCGCCGATTCGGGCATCACGCTCAGCGCGCTGCGTGTGGATGGCGGCGCGGCCAAAAACGACCTGCTGATGCAGATCCAGGCCGATCTGCTCGGCGTGCCGGTGCAGCGCCCGGCGGTGACGGAAACGACGGCGCTCGGCGCGGCCTATCTGGCCGGGCTGGCGGTGGGCGTCTGGCCGGATACGGACGCGCTCGCCCGGCAGTGGACGATCGATCGCACGTTCGAGCCGCGCATGGCCGACGACGAGCGCCAGTCGCTGATCGCGGGGTGGCGGCGGGCCGTCGAGCGCGCGTCGGGGTGGGCGGACGGCGCATAGTTGTGAAGTGAGTGGGGAGGTGGGTTGATGATCATCGAAGGACAGCGCGTGATCTTGCGCGATGAGCCGAAAGCGACCGATGCGGACGATCTGTTCGCGTGGCTGCAACTGGAAGAATGGCAGTATTACGACGAGCCGGATGTGCCGTTTGCGCCGCCCAGCCGGGCCGAGTTCGATGCACGTCAGGCGGCGCGGGAGCCGTCTGCGACCCGGAAGCGCTGGGAAGTGGACACGGTCGAGGGGCGGCACATTGGCTGGGTATGCTGGTACAACCTCGACCGGGACGCGGGCTGCACGTATGTCGGCGTGGTGCTGCCCGATCCGCAACTGTGGGGCCAGGGCTACGGGCCGGAGTCGCTGCACCTGCTGGTGCGCACCCTGTTCCGCCAGATGGGCATACGCCAGATCAAAGCCGCGACGTGGTCCGGCAACCAGCGCTCGGTGGGCTGCATTTTGAAGTGCGGCTTCCGCGAGACGGCGCGCCTGCCGCACCGGACGGCGCTGTCCATACGCGGCGAGCCGTTGGTGCGCCTGGAATTCACGATCGTGCGCCCGGAGCGGCAGACGCAGGAGCTGCCCAGCGTGAACCGGGGGCAGGCGTGATCGGGGACGTTTTTCGCGGGGAGCGGCTGCGGCTGGCCGCGTTGAGCGCGGCGGATATCCCCGTGCTGGCGCGCTGGTGGCAAGACGGGGCTTTCCTGCGCCTGTTCGACGCCGATCCCGCCCATCCGCTCAACGAGCAGCAGATGGCCGAAAAGGTCGAGGCGTGGCGCAAGGAGCCGGGTACGTTTATGTTTGCCGCGCGTCCGCTGGACGGCGACGAGCTGATCGCGTTCGTAGAGCTGGACGGCATCCTGTGGTCGCAGCGCATGGGCTGGATCTCGATCGCCATCGGGGATCCGGCCCGGCGCGGCCAGGGCTACGGCGCGGAGGCGCTGCGCCTGCTGCTGCGGTATGCCTTCGACGAGCTGAACCTGTACCGCGTTCAGCTTACCGTCTTCAGCTATAATCCCGGCGCGATCCGGCTGTACGAGAAGCTCGGTTTCGTGCGCGAGGGCGTTTTCCGTGAGGCAGTTCACCGCGACGGCGCGCGCCACGACATGATCCTGTACGGCCTGCTGCGCCGCGAGTGGGAGGCGACGCGCGGCGATCGACCTTCACCCTGACAGCGCTCGCAGCGGGTACACCAGAGGGGGACTCACCGATGCCCGACACCGCACCGCGCGACGATTTTGATGACTTTTACCGGGGGCTGCTGCCGTACTACCAGCGCGGTGAGTATAAGGACGCGCTGGCCCTGGCGACGGCGGCCCAGCCGCATTATCCCGAAGAGGCGGCGCTGTTCTACCACATCCGCGCCTGCCTCTCGGCTCGCTCCGGCGATCTGGCGGGGGCATTGGCGCTGCTGCGCGAGGCGTTGAGCGCGGGGCACTGGTACCGGGATCCG
>NZ_DAISHJ010000206.1:0-4543 GCF_036822615.1 Aggregatilinea sp.
ACTTTGGGGCTGCGCTGGCGACGCTGGCGGGTGGGGCGTCGAGGCGATACAATAGGAGAAGACATAGACACCTCCCGGTGTTTGTCTAGAACGGCTCGCCACGGTTACCAGGCCAGGGGCGGGCCGTTTGCGTTGTGGAATACCTTAGCTACTGATAGTATAACACGAGTTTCTAAGGTGTCAACAAGAAACAGGCGTGAATATCCTAACAAGTGGCGTGAATGCTTGACTAACTCGTGTTATACCTCTATACTCAGTTCAGACGTCATGAAAGGATCTGTGATGAGTGACGAATACTACCCCTTCACCCGCATGAAAGAACTCATGCAGCGGAAAGAGACACGAACCGGGCAGCAGGTCACGTACCAGGACATTGCGAATGCGACCGGACTGTCGATTAGCACGGTCGAGCGATATGCCAATAACCGAGTCATGCGGCCCGATCTCCGGATCGTCCGCAAGCTCTGTGACTATTTTGGCATTTCGCTGAGTGAATTTGTGGTACAGGACGACCCGGGGCAGAGGGTGGCCTACGCAGTGGCATAACCACCGCGTAGGCCCGGCATGCTCGTGGTGAAAGCACGGGCAGCCATCACCATTGTACGTCTCGCGCCCGCGAGCGCGAAAGCACCTTAACAAGTTCACACTCTTCACGGAAAATTCACGCGAGGCTGGTTGCTCGGACACAATCCCGTGCTATGCTACTGACATCTGTGAAGTTTGCATAGCTCAGGGGGTAACTGATGTCCGAAGTGAAGGAACAAATGCTCCGTGCCCGCGAACTCATACAGCAGAAGCAGTACGACGAAGCCCGGCTGCTGCTGATGACCATCGACCACGACAAGGCGCGCGAGTGGCTGGCGCAGTTGGACCGCATCCAGCAGAAACAGCCCACCCCGCAGCCGGTCGTGTCTCAGCCGGTCGCACCACAGCCGGTCAACGTCACGGTGAAGGAAAAGCGGAAGGTGCCGGGGTGCCTGGGCATCTCGCTCGGGGTCGGCTGCGGCGCGCCGCTGTTCTTCTGCATCGGCCTGATCGTCATCGTCGCCGTCATTGCGGCTGTCATCCAAAGCCAGAAAGAAGACGCGACCGAAAAGATCGTGGATGCCAACGCAGGGCATGGCACGCTCGAAAACCCGATCCCCGTCGGGCAGTGGGCAGCCTTCACCGGCGGTCAGGTCACGGCGCAGCGCATCGTCCGCCCGGCCACAGAGATGGTCGAAGGCTTCAATCAGTTCAACTCGAACCCGGCCACCGGCGCGGAATACGTCCTGCTCTGGTTCGATCTGCGCTGCACCGAGGATCGCTGCGTGCCGCGCGTAGACCTGAAGATTCGACTGGTGGATTCGGCGGGCAAGCAATGGGGTGAGCCAACCATCGTGATGCTAGATGACGACTTCGACGATACCGATGCCGTGAGCGGCGCGGCTATCGGCGGGTGGCAGGCCTTCGAGTATCCGTCCAACGAGCCGATCCAGGCCATCTGGATCGAGTGGGGCGACGAAACGCTGTATCTCCTCCCGCCAACCGCGTAAGGCACACACTTCTAGCCATTAATGGTGAACAGTAGCGGCTAGCCGTTACAAATCACCGTGAAGAGCGAATGACTTTATCGAACGCCTGTGCTACAGTACAGGCACGGAAAAACAAACGACCCACCTGCGCGAACAGGTGGGTCGTCAGCACCTTAATAACAGAATATTCCCGCTGCATGGTCTCGACCGGCCCCCGAGTGGGGGAGAGTTGAGGTAGGAATTTCCTGTCATCAGGGTGAAAGTTCTTCAGTCGGGGCGCCCGGATTTGAACCGGGGGCCTCTTGCACCCCATGCAAGCGCGCTAGCCAAGCTGCGCCACGCCCCGAAGTACCCGGTTATGTTAGCCGTAGTGGGCGGCGTTGTCAAGCCTGGGTTTCGGTTGAGATCCCATCTCGCAGCAGCCGGTAGCGCGCTTGCGCCTCACCATCATGCGCGGCCAGCATCTGCTCCAGCCGCTCGACCAGATCCCGGTTGCCCACGAAGAACGGCACGCACTGGTGCAGGCTGCGGGGCTGGATGTCCAGAATATCTTCAACCCCATCCGACGCATAGCCGCCTGCCTGCGCTGCGATGAACGCCAGCGGCTGCACCTCGTACGTCAGGCGCAGCTTGCCGGTCGGGCGTGTCGTCGTGCCGGGATAGAGGAACACGCCGCCGCGCAGCAAATTGCGGTGGAAATCGGCCACGAGACTGCCGATATAGCGCTGGGCGAGGGGCTGCATATCAGGGTCGTCCTGCGCCTGGCACCAGCGGATATACGCGCGGATGCCGGGCGACCAGTCGCGCTCGTAGCCATGATTGATGCTGTAATACGATCCCGGCGACGGGATGCGGATATTCGGGTGGCTGAGCAGAAATTCGCCCACGCTGGGATCGAGCGTAAAGCCGTGCACGCCCGTGCCGGTGCTGTAGACCAGCATCGTGCTGGACCCGTACACGACGTACCCCGCGGCGACCAGCACCGCCCCCGGTTGCAGCACGTCCGCTTCCGTGCCGTGTCCGTCGCCCGGCGTGATCTTGCGGTGAATGGCGAAGATCGTGCCGATCGACGCGTTTACGTCGATGTTCGAGGATCCGTCGAGCGGATCGTAAATCAGCGCGTAGTAGCCGGGCTGGTGATGATCGGGGATCCGCCGCAGCTCGTCGTGCTCCTCCGACGCCATCACGCAGACCCGCCGCGTGTGGTCGTTGATGCGGAAGATCACCTCGTCGGCATATACGTCCAGCTTCTGCTGCACCTCGCCGTGCACGTTGATCCCCGCCGTTGCGCCGAGGATATCCGCCAGCCCGGCGCGCGTTGTTTCGCGGGCGATGAGCTTGGCGGCCAGGGCGATGTCGTACAGCAGGCTGGTCAGCCGCCCGGTGGCCTCGGGGAACCGCTCCTGCTGATCCAGGATGTGCCGCTCGATCGTTTGAAGACGCGGGGTAGGCGTGTCCTGTGGCATGCATCGTCCTTCCAACTTGGCTCCGGTGTGTCTTTCGATTGTGACATAGTCTGCTGCACAGGACAATGGGGGCGTTGGCCTGTCCCCGCCGCTTTGGTACACTTGGGCCGTTTGCTCTGGCCGCCATCATGACGAAAGAACCCGCATGAACAGTCGTCACCTGTACCAGCGTCCCGCCGCGCGCTATGCCCTGATCCTGGCCGGATGCGCGCTGATGGTCGTTACGCTCGATCTCTTCACCAATTTGATGGATCGCTCCCGCTATTTGTGGGACTTCGTGGTCTATTTCGACATGGCCGAAAACGGACTTGTCGGCAACAAGCTGTTGTGGGCCCCGTTTGTCTACCGCTTTCTGACGCCGCTGCTGGCCGGAAACATCGCCTATCTGTTTTCCGTCAGCACGGAAATGGGCTTCATCATCCTGAACTATATCGGTGGCATCTGGCAGTTGTTTATGGTCTATCTCTTGGCCGAGCACTTCACGCGCCGCGCGCTCATCGCGTGGACGGCGGTCGCGGCGATCGCGCTGTCGCTGTACAACATCAAGTACATGTTCTGGGATGTCGCCCGGCCCGATTCGCTCGCCTACCCGATCATGATCGCGGCGGTGCTGGCGCTGTTCCACAAGCGCTACGATTTATGCGTCGCCGTCTCGTGTATCGGGCTGCTCACGCGCGAATTTCTGATCGTGCCACCGGTCGTGCTGGAACTCACCCTGCTGCAAGACTACTGGCGCACCCGCTCGCGCGAGACGCTGCGCTGGATGATTTTCACCTTCGTGCTGGTCAGCCTGTTTGTGATCGTGCCGCGCGCGCTCATTCCCATCTATGACACGGGCCAGTACATTGATCCGGTCAATGATCCTGGCTCGCTGAAAAACCTGATCCGCGCGCCGCTGTCCGAACGGCGCGACTTTAACTTCCTGTTCAATCTCGCCAGCTACTTTTTGCCGGTGCTGCTGCTCGCTACGCCGGAGCGTCTCCGCCGCGCCTGGGACGATCTGGCGGGCTACCGGCAGTTCATCCTGCTGTATTCCGTGCCGGTGCTGGTGCTGACCATGTACGGCGGCACGGATCTGTCGCGCTTCGTGACGTACCTGTTCGTGCCGCTGATCATGATCCTGGTCGTTATGCTGCGGCGCGGTATTCCCGCCGTGGAAGTGCTCTACATGCTCGGGGCGGTGGCGGTCTACAACAAGATTTTTCTCCCGCTCCCCGATCTGATCGATCCCATCCTCGACTTTTACGGCGGCTACGACAACCGGGTCAACGTCGAGACGCTGATGCGCGTGTATGAGCTGGCGACGTTCATGATGGGGGCGGTGCTGCTGCGCGCGCTGATCGTTCTCGCCGCGCGGCGCAAGGCGCATCAACCCCTGGAGCAGGGGGCCTGACACGCGACGTATGGGCATGCGGCTGCGCGCCGCCTGCGAACCTGCTTTCTCCCCCCGCCGAGATGGCTTTTCTCCCCTCTCCAATCAAGTTGGAGAGGGGCCGGGGGTGAGGTGAGTTTTTGCCTTTGCTTTTGGCTCTCAGCTAACCACTAACAACTAACTGCTGCTTT
>NZ_DAISHJ010000207.1:0-4401 GCF_036822615.1 Aggregatilinea sp.
CGTGGTGGCCAGATCGGGCGCGGCCGTGGGTTCGGCCGTCGGCTCAGCGGTGGGTGCTTCGGTGACGACCGGCGCGGACGTCGGCTGCGGGGCGGTGGTCGGAACCGGCGCCTGCGTCTCGACCGGAGCCGAGCCGGTCGGGCCGAGATAAGCATCGTCCAGGTACACGTTCGTCGTGCCGACGAAGTCCTGCGGCTGGCTGCGCACGAAAACCGTAACCGCCGTGCTGGACGCCGTCGCCGTTACCGAGAGCATCCGGTACTGGTCGTAATACTCGACCGGCGACGACCACATGATCGCGCTGCTGGATGGGTCGGTGCCGCCGTTCGGGTCGATCCCCACGCGGATCTGCACGCCGTTCGGGTCTTCGCTGGCGTTCGGGTTATCGAAGGTCGCGGAAGACCAGATATACGCGTAGACGCTGAACTGCAGCGACGTGCCGGGCGTCACCGCGACGCGCTGGTACACGCCCGCGTCGTGCGTGGCGTAGAACGAGTTGTATTCCTGCGCGCTGCTGCCGGAGCGGACGCGGTTCGAAGGCGCGGCTTTATATTCGGGGCGGGCGTTCAGCGCAGACGAGCTGCCGCCTTCCAGATTCCACGGCTGCCACCCGGTCGCCACCTGGAGCGTCGCATCCCCGTTGACACTCACGAACGGCGCTTCAAACCCGGGATTTTGCAGCAAATTGCCGGATTGGAAAGCGCTGGCGCGAGGCAGCGACGGGTTGATCCCCAGGCACATGACGACGACCGCAAGCGCGACGACCAGGCCGATCAAAGCGCGAGCCGAAACAAGTTGCCGTTGTCGCATGAGGCCCCCTTCAAAACACGCGTAATTCGCTGGCTGAGAAACGTGCAATCTGCATTAGTGTAGCATGGATTGAGTGCATGCGCCTCTAGACCGTCTTACCCACTGCTTGAGCAAACGAGCCGGTTTTACACGCCCCACTGCTCCCGCGATCTGTAGGGAAGGGTTTGATGCGCCCTGGCTTTGCTTTTCCCTGATCCCCCATTCCCGGCTTCTTCCCGCCTGCCGATGGTGAGGTCCGCTTTTGCCTTTCCGCACGCCGCAGGCGGGCACAAAAAAAGAGGCCCAGGGGCCTCTTTCTCTCAGATTCAGCGCCAACCCAACCGGGAACGCGTCAGGCCTGTTCGGCCTCGATCCCGGCTTCTTTCAGCACGCGCACCACGCTCGACAGCAGTTCCGACGGGCCGAACGGCTTGGTGATGTAGTCGTTCACTTTGGCGATGTGCAGGCCGAGCACCTTGTCGATGCTTTGCGCCTTGGCCGTCACGACGATGACCGGGATAGACTTCATGTGCTCGTCGGCGCGCATTTGCTGGTACACTTCCCAGCCGTCCATATCCGGCATCATCAGGTCCAGCAGCACCAGATCGGGACGCTTTTCAGCGACGAGCGCCAGCCCTTCGCGCCCGCTGCCCGCGCCCAGCACGTTAAATCCCTGGCGGCTGAGAATCAGCTTCACCAGATCGATCATTTCGGGCTCGTCTTCGATACAAACGACCGTAATCGCTTCAGCCTTTTCTGACATCGCGTACCCGCCTCCAACCGCCTGACTTAACGATGCATAAAAGCACCTCACGACCGTGTTGCCGTGTGTGCGCTCATGCTCAATTGATGATCCCCGCTTGCCTGTAGTCTACCACACCGGAAGAGGCCAGTCTACAACCCCGGCAGGTCTTTGCCCCCTAAAATTGCGGTAAAAATGGGCGCCGGTCTCCATTTTTGAGCCGCGCCCAATCCGCTCACAATTTCGGAATTTTGTACACCTTGATAGGAAATATTTCCCACCCGCGCCGATTTCGTTATAATGACGTGCGGGGATGAGAGCCAGTTTTTGGAGTATCGTATGGTCAGGTTGCCCGGCACAACGCATGATAACCCGAATTCCCACCTGGACAGCACACGCCAGGGCGAGGAATTCATCGCGCAGATTCAGCGCAAAATCGACAGTCTGGTTCAGGAATTTGCCGAGGGCCAGGTCACGCGCGCCCAGTTCCAGCGCCTCTATAACCGCTACCAGCGCCAGATCGCCACGATCCAGCAATTGCTCGACAACGCCGATCAGCAGACGTCCCTGCACGAAGCAATCTTTGAAACCGAAGATACCGTCAAGCTCAAGAAGCGTTTCACGGCCACGCCGCTGGGTATGCGCCTCTACGACCTGCATACCGGCCAGCACATCCATACCTTGGGCGAGTTTCAGGTGGACGATCAACTGGTGACGCCGCTGCTCTACAGCTGCCGCGCCGCCACGTCCGGGAGCTTCCGCGCCGGGACGCGCAGCGCCGAGCTTGAAAACGGCGAATGGCTGTGCTTCATGCCGCGCCAGCACACCATCCTGATCACGCTGTTTTCGCTTCAGCCCACCGACGTCCAGTTGGAGACGCTGGAGCACATGCACGAGGACTTCGAAGCAGCCAACCTCAACGCGCTGCAATCGGATACAACGGAGCCGGGGGAGCTGGTTTATCCTTTTTACGCCATGATGCAGCGCCAGGATCGCCCCCCCCACATTCAAGATCAAGAGGCTTAATCGGGCACTTCGCCACTTTCATCATCCACTGACGCCACCGCGCGCAGCCCGACCATATCGTAAATCGTCAATTGAAGCCCTCGCACGCCGATGAGTCCCTGGTCATCGAGCGCCGCCAGTGCTTGTTCCGCGTCCGATCGCGGGCAGGCCAGAATGCCCGCCAGCTCGCCGCGCGTCAGGCGCAGCGAAAGCTGGATGCGGCTCTCGTCGTGATCGCCGTACCGTTCCGCGAACTGCACCAGCACCCGCGCCAGCCGGACCGGCAGCGGCACCGCGTCGAGCGGCTCGGCGGTTTGCAGCGCGAAGCGCAGCCTCCGGCTGAGCAGCACCAGCAGCTTGATCGACACCGCCGGGTACATCTCCAAAAAGCCGAAGAACTCGGTGCGTCCCAGCTTCAACAGATCGCTCGGCTCGCGCGCGACCATCGTGGCCGAGCGTGGCAGCCCATCGAGCAGCCCAAACTCCCCGAAAAACTGTTCCGGCCCGAACTGCGCCAGGATCCGCTCGCTGCCATCTTCCGACGTCAGCACGGCATCCACCAGCCCCGACCGGACGATATACATGCTGTTGCCCGGACTGCCCTGGCTGAAGATCACCGCGCCCGGCTCGTACTCGCGCGTCACCAGCCGCCGCGCCAGCGGTTCCAGCTCGGCTGCCGTCAGGTTCGCAAAGAGCGAAACGTTACGTAGAAACTGCTCGGTTGACATACCGTCTCCTCCGCGGAAATCGCCTCCCGCCCGTCTACCAGGATAACATAAATACGGGCCCAGGGTTAGCCTCGATCCGCGTGATCTTCGTCCTCAAAAAACAACACGATTCCACCCGTACGAGCGGAATCGTGTCTTTTCAAAACCGGAGAAGCCGGACGGCGTTAGTTGAGCTTGGAATCCGGGTCGATGTCCAGCTTGACGTCCCCGACCGGGCCGGTCGTGGTCGCGTCACCCGCCGGGCTGGCCGGAGGCGCATCCTCGCCCGTGATCTCGACCTTGCCGCTGCGCGGGCGCTGGGCGTCCGCATCCGGCGCGGCGTCCTTGTTCGAGTGCGCCCTCTTGCCGAACACGTCGCGGACCTTGTCCACCATCGTCTGCGCGATGGTGTCCCAGCCTGCGTCATCCGGCGTGCCGACGATGCCGCCGACCAGCCCGCGCACGTCGCGCTCGACCTTCGCGCCGATGTCCGACCACGAGGCTTCCTCTTCGCTGCCGGGCACGTTCACCAGCCGCGCGGCGCCGCTGCGTGTGCGGAATTCCATCTTATTGGTGATGTCGGACCAGTCCGCGTTTTCGTCCGTGCCCACCCACTTCGCCAGGGCGCGGCGCGTACCGGCGTCCATCTGCTCGCCGATTTCCTTCCAACTGGCGTCCTCGCCAGCGCCAACCCAGCCTGCGATGGTCCGGCGCAGCTTGTCGTCCAGATCGCGGCCCAGCTCGTCGTAGTCCGTCTTCTTGGACTTGGACTCATCACCCCAGCCCTCGACGGTTTCCTTGATTTCTTCGTCTAACCGCGCACCCATTTCTTCAGGGTTCGGCGTCGTGTTGTTCTCAGACATGATGTTATCCCTCGCGCTCCCATTACCGATCGTGCATTCTGATTATAGTGTACGTGCGAGTGTAAAGCGGGGTTGCTCTGCGATCCGGTTTCTTATACTTTACTTACAGGCAATCTGCATGGCGATAGCCGCTCCGCCCGTTGTTGGCTTTGCGATTTTTCTCTGTAGCATGAAACCCATCATCTCTCCCTGCCTACTGCCTGTCTCCCCTCTCCAACTTGATTGGAGAGGGGCCGGGGGCTTTCAAGGGTAGGTATTTCATTCTAGGGAGCATCAGCCCACGCATAAGGTCCGA
>NZ_DAISHJ010000208.1:0-4332 GCF_036822615.1 Aggregatilinea sp.
CGAAAATCAGGGGTTGGTGAGGCGTATTGCGATACGCCCCTACAGAGGATCCCTGTCGTGATCTTGCCCGTCAATTTAACCTTGTTGGGCTGCTACGGGTGGTTGCCCGTGTTCTCCGTCGCGTACAGCGTGCCGCTGGCGGTCGTCCCCATCGCATAGCTGCCAACCCAGATGTCGTAGCGCCCGCTGGAGGGCGAGTTAAAGTCGATAGTCGGGTTCAGCGTGCCGAAGGAATCGTCCACACAGTAAAAACTGCCGCTCGGCGCGTTGATCACCATGGTAGTATCGCCGCTGCCGATAAAGTAGAAGCGCAGGGTCGGGAACGCTCCGGCGGTGTAATTGAACGAAAACGTTGGCGCGGAAGTCGTGAAACCGGAGCAGCCGCCGCCTAGATAGGACACGTTTGCCGGGCCGCCTGCCGTTGCCCCGACCGTAAAGGGATCGGCACGAAGCCGCTCGTGAGGGCGGATGAGCCATACACGGGCGGCAACGAATAGTTCAGGGTTGCCATCGCGCCGGGGGTGGGCGTCCAGGTCGGCGTCCAGGTGTCGGTCACCGTCGGCGTCGAGGTCGCGGTCCAGGTTGGCGTTACCGTGGGCGTCTCGGTGTAGTAGGTGCCGGTGGGCGTCGGCGTGGGTGTATCCGTCGCCAGCGTGCCGGTCGGGGTCCAGGTCGGTGTCTCGGACGTCGTGGTCGTCGCGGAGGTGGGCGCGGGCGTCAGCGTGACCGCCGGGACCGTCGCGCACTGCCCGCCGAAGCGGATCACACTGGCGGAGATCCAGCCTGTCGCGCCGTTAAACGTCACCTGATACCAGGAGGCGTCGGGCAGCAGGCCGATCACCGCAGCGGTAGCGCTGCCCGAAAGCTGGTACACCACGGTGAAATCGGTGCTGGGGCCGCTGCGCACGTTGACGGTGCCGCCTGTTGCGGAAGCGACGACACACGCGCCGGTTGAGGGCAGCGGCGGCAGGGGAATCGGGGTCGGAGAGGGAGCGGACGGCACCGCAAGCGGCGTGGGCGTCGGGGTGGGAATCGCGCCCGGTGCCGCCGGGCAGAGCGCTCCCGTACCGTCCTCGTTTTCCAGGCAAATCGTGTAGGCTTCGGCATCCGGCGCGCCGCTGTGCGAGACTTCGACCCTGTAATTCACCGGTCCGATCGGGATGCGATAGCGCGTGCCCGCGAGACGCGCGCCGCTGGACGCCAGCAGATCGCCTGAGTCGGCGTCTTTCAACGCGATCACTGGGCCGGACACCATCGAGTCGCTGCGGACGGTCAGGAGCAGCACCCCCGTCTCTGAACCGGCGAAGGTATAACGGCGGTGCTGAACCGCGCCATCCACCTGCCCGCTGACCGGCGTGCCCAACACCAGCGGAACCGGCGGCAGGGGCGGCGCGCCCGCCAGCACACCGATCACAAACTGGCCGGGCTGGCCGTTGGCGCTCTGCACGTCGATCCGGTAGAGGCCCGCGTCGAGTTCCAGGGCCGTGACGCGCGCCGCCGACTGGGCCGTTTCGTTGGGCAGATCCACGAGCACCTCGCCGGACGCGGACGTGAGCCGCAAGGCGGGCGCAAAACCCTGCGTCACGGCGAGCACCTGAAGATCGACGGACTGGGCGGCTTCGATGGCAAGGGAATAACTGATAAGCGGCTGTTCGACCGTCACCTGCCCAATCTGGTTCTCGCCCACCGCAATCGGCACCGGCTCGCCGCCCTGCGCGCGGACGCCCTCCGCGCCCGGCAGCAGTACGCCAGCGAGCAGAACGATCGCCAGCCAGAACAGAGCTTTCAGCGTCCGCAGCATTGTATGCACCATTGGGTTCCTCGCTCTGCGCGCAGCGCCACACGGATATTCATTTTATTGAAAGGAATTATATTACAATAATAAACATAAGTATATTGGTCCATGCCCGCAGAATAAAAGAGCCAGCAAAGTCTAAAGAAAGTTTTACAAAAATCTAAAGTATTTGAGTTGACAAGTGACACCCAGTAACTTATACTTCAACAGGTAATCTTCAGGCGGCAATTCCCCCTCCTAATCACAATATCTCCCGTTATCGTGGTTGGTAAGGTAAGGCCGAAGCCCGGCAGCTCGTATGCTGCACCGGCAGCTTCACGTTTTGACGTTTGAAAAAAGATCCGTTCGAAGAAATCGATGTAATCGATAGAAGCAACAAGAAACAACAGGAAAGAAATGGCACAAAAACTACGGATAATTCCCCTGGGCGGCCTCGGGGAAATCGGCAAAAACATGACCGTGTACGAATATGGCCGCAATATGATCGTGGTGGACTGTGGGGTCATGTTCCCCGACAGCACCATGTACGGCATCGACCTCGTCCTGCCGGACTATAACTACGTCGTACAGAACCAGGACCGCCTGCGCGGCGTCCTGCTGACGCACGGACACATGGATCACATCGCGGCGCTGCCGTACCTCCTGCGCGAGATGAAGGCGACGCTCTACGGCACGCCGCTCACGCTGGGACTGGTCGAGCGCCAGCTCACCGAAAAGGGCGTGTTGGACAACGCCACGATGCAGGTGATCGACAAAAACAAGACGCTGCACTTCGGACCGTTCCAGGTGACGCCGTTCGCCGTGGCGCACTCGATCCCCGATTCGGTCGGGTTCGTGATCAAGACGCCCGCCGGGACGATCGTGCATACCGGCGACTACAAGCTGGACGAGACGCCCGCAGGTGGGCGCACCACCGACCTGGAAACGCTCAAGACGCTGACGAAAGACGGCGTGCTGGCGATGGTCGGGGACAGCACCAACGCCGACAAGCCGGGCCGCACGCGGACCGAGCGCGTGGTCGGGGAAACGCTGGACCGCCTGCTTTCGGAAGCGCAGGGCCAGCGCGTGATCATCGCTACGTTCTCGTCGCTGCTGGCGCGCCTTCAGGAAGTTTTGTATCTGGCGCACAAGCACGGGCGCAAAGTGGCATTAACCGGGCGCAGCCTGATCGAAAACGTGAAGCTCGCCAGCGAACTGGGCTACCTGGACGTTCCGGCGGGCCTGCTGGTCGACGTGAACGCACGCGTGCCGAAGGGCAAGATGCTGATTCTCTCGACCGGATCGCAGGGCGAACCGCGCTCGGCGCTGAACCAGATGGCGAACGACCAGCACCCGCATGTGAAGGTGGGCCAGGGCGACCTGATCATCATCTCCGGCGGGACGATCCCCGGCAACGAGGAAAGCGTCGGCCAGATGTTGAACAAGCTGTTCGAACACGGCGCGAACGTCATCTACGGCGCGATGGAAACGGTACACGTCTCCGGCCACGGCAGCCGTGACGAACTGCGGACCATGCTGGAAACGGTCAAGCCGAAGTTCTTCATTCCGGCGCACGGCGAGGCGCGTCATCTGCACCTGCACCGCCAACTGGCCGAAGCCGCCGGAATTCCCGGCGAGAACGTGTTCATCCTCAAGAACGGCTCGCAGTGGGTCACGGACGGCCAGACCGCCAACGCCGACGAGGCGATCCCGGTGGATGACGTATTCGTGGACGGGCGGCTGATCGGTGAAATCGGTGAGATCGTCATGCGCGACCGCCAGCGGCTGTCGCAGGACGGCTTCATCGTGGCGCTGATCCCGATCGACTCGAAAAAGCGACTGGTCGGGGAACCGCAGATCGTCAGCCGCGGCTTCGTCTACATGAACGACGCGGAAGAACTGCTCGCGGCCAGCCGGGAAGAAATCAAGCGCCAGTACAAGCGCGGGGCGGCCAGCGTCAAGCGCGCGCTGGAAGACTTCTTCTACCGTGAGACGCTCTCGCGCCCGGTGATCCTTCCGCAGTTCATTCAGGTTTAACGGCGCGACACAGCATCCCGCGACGTTATCACGACGCGCCAGCACAATCAGGGAAAGGTGGGCAATGCGGCTTTGCCCTTGCAGGCTCCCCCCTTTCCCGGCGCATGAAAACCCCGTGAGCCTGCACACCAATTCCGACTTTCAGCCGCATACAAGATCGTGGCGGGCCAGTTCCGTGGTTTGGGGGCTGGCCTCATACTCAGGCAGGGGGTTATGTCATCACAGCCAGAACAGCGCTTGACCGGAACGGTCAAGTGGTACAACCGCAAACAGGGCTTCGGCTTCGTAGCGCCGGACGGCGGCGGCGACGATATCTTCGTGCACCGCTCGGCCCTGAACACCACACTCAAGTCCGAGATTGATACGGGGTCCCGCATCGTGTTTTCCGTCGAGCGCCGCAAGCGCGGCCTCTCGGCGACGGACGTCACCAGCGACGAGACTGCACAGGGCCGCACGACCTGGGGCAACGTCCCGCAGCAAAGCCGGGATACGAGCCGGACGCCGGGACGCCGTGAGGCAGC
>NZ_DAISHJ010000209.1:0-4199 GCF_036822615.1 Aggregatilinea sp.
CCCTCTCCAACTTGATTGGAGAGGGGAAAAGGGGCCGGGGGTTAAGGGGTGAGGTAAAACACAAACCCATCCATATTCCGGATCTTTTCGCTGCACCGCTTAACGACGAGCGGCTGTTCTGTCCCCACCACGTCGCTTGACCCCGGTCGATTATCAGGTATAGAATGAATTTAGTTGGTTGCCACAACAAATAAGCTCGCGCTTTTTTTCATATCAATACCGGATTTGGATATGTACCAACGCCTCCCTGACCGCACGGGTGATCAGGCCCTCGTGCGTGAAATCAACCTCTCGCTGATCATGAACCGGCTGTGGGAGCACAGCCCGATCTCCCGCGCGGCCCTCGCGGAAATGACCGGCCTCAACAAGTCCACCGTGTCCAGCCTGATCAACGAGCTGATCGAACACGGCTTCGTGCGCGAGGTGGGCCTGCTGTCGAACGGCATTGGCCGCCCGTCGCGCCAGTTGGAGCTGAACCCCGAAGCGGGCTTCATCGTCAGCGCCGAGGTCAGCGTGGATTCCATCGCCGTCCTGTGCGCGAACTTCGCCGCCGACGTCATCTGGCAGCACCGCGAATCCACCTACGGAGAGACGGATCGCCGTGTCATCTTGGGCCGTGTCGTGGATCTCATGCAAGACGCAGCAGCGCGTGGACGCGATCCGGCAGTAGGCCGGACGGCAATGTTAGGGCTGGCCCTGGGACTGCCCGGCATGGTCGAGCAAACGACCGGTACGCTGCTGTTCGCGCCGAATCTGGGCTGGGAAGATGTGCCGGTGTGCGATTTGCTCACGCCGGACTTCCCTGACGTACCGGTGTTTGTCGATAACGAGGCCAATCTCGCCGCCCTGGGCGAGTCATTTTTCGGCGCGGCGCAGGGCTACCACGAGATCCTGTACGTCAGCGCGGGCGTCGGCGTCGGCGGCGCGATGGTCAGCGGCGGCCAGATCTTTCGCGGCACGACCGGCTTCGCGGGCGAGTTCGGCCACATGACGATCGATCCGAACGGGCCGGTATGCGGCTGCGGGAACCGGGGCTGCTGGGAAACGCTGGTCAGTCCCGCCGCGCTGTTCCGCCACATCCGTGACGCCGCCGCGCAGCAGTCCACCCGCCTGGAGCAGATGACCGGCGGCGATTGGGACGCGCTCACCGTGCCACTGGTGGTCGAAGCGGCGGATGCGGGCGACCCGGTGGCGCTGGACGCGCTGGCGCAGGTCGGGCGCGACCTGGGCATCGGCATCGCGTCGCTGTTGAACGCGCTCAACCCCGATCTCGTGCTGTTGGGCGGCACGCTTAGCCAGGCCCACGCGCACCTGCTCCCGGTGATCCGCGCGGAGGTCGAGCGGCGCGCGCTGCGCTGGGCGGCCCACGCCGCCGCGATCGAGCGCGGGCAGTATGGCCGGAATGCCTGCCTGATGGGCGGCGTGGCGCGCGTCTACCAGACGATCCTCGCCCAGCCGGGAACCGTGAGCCGGTAATTCTCCGCCAGTTTGAATCGAGCGTTTCGTAGGGGCAATTCATGAATTGCCCCTACAGCGGACGTTTCCAACCCGTAGGGGCGGGGCTTGCTCCGCCCGGCTCTTGCTTTTTTGCCTTTGCGCTTGCTCTTGACTGACACCTAAAAACTAACGACTGTTCTTTTCCCTCCGACTGCGCAGGGATAGGGGCAATCCAAAAAACAAGGGGCGTATGCGATACGCCCCTACAAAATCCGCGTCGGTTATCTGGTCCGTGTTACTCCGGCATGACCTCGTACGCCTGCCCGTCC
This sequence comes from Aggregatilinea sp., assembly GCF_036822615.1. Taxonomy (NCBI): domain Bacteria; kingdom Bacillati; phylum Chloroflexota; class Anaerolineae; order Aggregatilineales; family Aggregatilineaceae; genus Aggregatilinea; species Aggregatilinea sp. The sequence continues at coordinate 1,767 of NZ_DAISHJ010000209.1, forward strand.
CACACGAACAGCACGTGATCGCCCAGCGCCAGGATCTCGCCCACCGCCGGATCGAGGTCCAGCAGGTCGAAATACGCGTCGCTGAGGAACACCACCGGCTCCGGTGTCATGCTGTCCGCGTCGTACAGCGTATCGATCCAGGTTCCGTCGCGCCAGACGAAGGTCCGGTCGCCCGCGTAGCGCATCACCTGCCCGTCGGGGCTGGCCGCCGCGTTTTCGACCGCGAACCCATCGTCGCCTTCGCGCATCGCGGTGATCGTGGGCGCGGCCATGGGCGCTTCCGCCGCCGACAGGCCCGCCGCCGATTCCGCCGCATCGACTGCGACCGAGCCGGACGCCTGCGAGAAGGCCATGTCCGCTTCACCCTGGAAGACCGTCTGCGCTTCTTCCACACCCGTCTGCGTGAAGATGTCCTGCTCCTGAATGAGGAACGACGTGTACGGTGTGATGATGCCGTAGCGGATGCTCAGCCGCACGATGCTGTCCACCAGTTCGGGATCTTCGCCGTTGAGCCGGATCGCGTTCAGCAGCACGCCGATCTTGCGCGTGGCCCACAGGCGCGGGATGAACACCTCGCCGCCCGCGTGATCTGGGAACGTGACCTCGGTGGTGTAGACCTGCTGCGCGCCGTCCACCTCGCCGCTGAGCCGGACCGTCGCGGAACCGCCTTCACGGTAGCGTCCGGCGATGATGAGCTGCGACCCGGCGAACAGATCCGGCAGCGGTGCGGCGGGGATCATGTCCTCGACCAGCACGCCGTCCACTTCCAACTTGATGTTGGTCAGCACGGGCGCGCTGATCTTGCCGTAGAGCGTGCTCACTTCCTCGTCGATGCGCTCGTCGGGCCGCACGTAGCTGCCCGCGCCCCGGAACGCCTGATACAACTGGTCCAGCAGGAACGTATCGACGTCGTCGCCCACGCCGAAGGTGAAGACCCGCGCGTTGGGCGGCGCGGCGTCCCCGACGTTATCGAGGATCGCGCTTGCGTTCGTCTCGCCTTCGGTCGGCAGACCATCCGTCAGGAACAGCACCACCGCCTGACGCTCGCGGTCGGCCATATCCATCGCCGCCAGCAGCGCCGCGTTGATGTCCGTGCCGCCGTTCGCGTCCAGCCCGCTGATCCAGTCTTTCGCATCGTCCGCCTTGGAAACCGGCTGAAGGTCCGTCGCGAAGATGCGATAGCCGGTGCTGAACACGATCACGTTGAAGCGGTCGCCTTCGTTCAGGTGATCGAGCACGAACTTCACCGCCTCGCGCGCCTGATCCCACTTGTCACCGAACATCGATCCTGACTGGTCGAGCACGACGATCACGTCTTTGGGCAGCACCCGATCGTTCTCGACACTCACGGGCGGCGTGATCATCAGCGTGAAAAAGCCATCTTCGTCCGCGCTCTCGCGGTAGGTCAGCAGGTTGGTACTGATCTCGTCGCTGGCGAGGCCGTAATACAGGCTGAAGTCGGCGTCGGGCCGTTCGTTGCTGGCCTCGTATCCGGCGCGGAACGCGAAGCTGCCGTCGCGCACGATGGCGAGATTGTGCGAGGGTGAATAGATCGCGCCGATGGCATCACTCGAGTCGACCTGCACGTTGATGCTCAGGCTCCCGACCGGGCGACGCGTGTACTGATCGGTGCGCAGCGGGTATTCGTAGTGCACGAGGCCGTTTTCGACCGGCAAAAGCTGGCCGTATTCGATCTCGATCTTCACTTCGTCATTGGGCTGGATGGGAAAAACGTTCGCCTGCACCGCCCCCGCGCCGACATATTCCAGCAGGGCGGGGTCGCGCATCTGGCGCACGATCTCGTCGTAGATCGCGCGGGCGGTCTCCGCGTCGAGGATCTTCGCCTCGACCGCCTGACCGTCCACGTACATGATCAGGTTCGATACCGCCGCGCCAGCGGGCAGCGGAAACAGATACGTGCCCTCCGCCGGGCGCGCGCCGTCGTTGTAAAAGACCTGCTCGACGCGCGTCGTGGCGACCTGATCCTCGACCGTGACGCTGACGCGGTGCACGCGTAGCAGCACGCCCGGCTCGGTAAAGAAAGGCAGCGCGTCGGGCGAAAGCGTCGCCCTGGCCGCCAGCGCGGGGGCCGCGCCCACGACCAGCAGCGCGATCGCCATCAGAACGGCAAGGGGGCGAAACATCGTGCGATGGAAAATCATGGTGTCCTCCAAAAACAAAACCAAAGCCTGCGGACTGCCGGAGCGGTAAGCGCTTGTTCCCCGTTTGATGTGGCTAAGACGCCGCCGCCGCCCAAAAGGTTCCGCGCAGTGGGCCGCAGAGCATGAGAGTCCGTAGCGGCGAATGCTTGCATCGTCCGTTAACGGTCCCTGTTCTGACGTCCGCTGCCCGATTTTCCCCTTCCCTCCGCTTGCGTGGGCTGAGGGGGCGACAGTAACTTTTTCGCAGCGCGTCGCACATGCTTCTAGGGCA
>NZ_DAISHJ010000210.1:0-3973 GCF_036822615.1 Aggregatilinea sp.
CAACCCAGATTGGAGAGGGGCCGGGGGTGAGGTCGCGGTGATGACCGGATTATTTTATTAAACTGCATCAATACGCCCCTCTTTTTGCGCCTGATATGCCAAAAACCCGCCCTTACGCGTCCGGTGGCAGGGCAAACAACCGCTCGGCGTTGGCGGTGCTCTGCGCAGCGAACGCCTCGTCGCTGACCTGCCGCAGCGCCGCCAGCCGCTCCGCGACGAACCGCACGTAGGCGGGCTGGTTGGGCCGCCTGCCGCGATACGGATGCGGTGTCAGGAACGGCGAATCTGTCTCGACCAGAATGCGGTCGCCGGGCGCTTTCGCCGCGATGTGCCGCAGCTCGTCCGCGTTTTTGAACGTGATCGGCCCGGTGAAGCCCAAATAGAAGCCCAGTTCCAGTGCGCGATCCGCGATGTGCTCCGGCGCGGAGAACGAATGCAGCACGCCGGGGCGATCTTGCAGTTCCGGCGGCAGGCTGGGGATCCACGCCGCCAGTACGTCGATCACGTCCTCGCTGGCCTCGCGGTTGTGAATGATCACCGGCAGCGACAGCGCTGCCGCCAGCGTGAGCTGCGCTTCGAGCGCCGTACGCTGCATATCCGGCGGGGAATCGTCCCAGTGATAGTCCAGCCCGATCTCTCCGATAGCGACCACCTTGGGGTGATCCGCCAGCGCGCGCACCTCGTCCAGCATCGCGTCGGAAAATTCGGCGGTGCTGGTCGGGTGAATGCCCACGGCAGCGTACACGCCCGGATACCGGTCCGCCAGCGCGATCGCCGCGCGCGACCGGTCCAGATCGACGCCGGGATTGATCAGCCGCGTCACGCCCGCGTCCCGCGCGGCCTGCACGATTGCGTCCCGGTTCTCGTCGAACGTATCGAAATCAAGGTGACAGTGCGTGTCAATCAGTGGCATGGTTTCGCCTGAAGGGTGTTATGTGGCTATGCAAGGTGTGTTTGTGGTCTCGAAGATGGCGCTGGGGCGGGGTTCGTATCGCACCGCTTTTCGCCCCTCTCCAACCTAGATTGGAGAGGGGCAGCGAGCGAATGCGAGCGGGGTGAGGTTTGCCCCGGACTACAAGCAGTTCCCGTCGCGCAGTTCCTTCAGATCGCTCTCGGCCATCATGCGTACCAGCTCGGTGAACGTGACGCGCGGCTCCCAGCCGAGCTGCTCGCCCGCCTTGCTGGGATCGCCCACCAGCAGATCGACTTCCGCCGGGCGCATGAAGCGCGGGTCCTGCACGACGTAATCGTGCCAGTCCAGCCCGACATGATCGAACGCGGTTTGCACCAGTTCTTCGACGCGGTGCGTTTCGCCCGTGGCGACCACGTAATCATCCGGCGCGTCCTGCTGGAGCATCAGCCACATCGCCTCGACGTAATCCCCTGCGAAGCCCCAGTCGCGCTGCGCGTCCAGATTGCCCAGCCGCAGTTCCTTCGCCAGCCCGAGCTTGATCCGCGCGGCGGTGTTGGTCACCTTGCGCGTGACGAATTCCATGCCGCGCCGGGGGCTTTCGTGGTTGAACAGAATGCCGCTCGTCGCGTGCAGATTGTAGCTTTCGCGGTAGTTGATCGTGATCCAGTGGCCGTAGACCTTCGCCACGCCGTACGGGCTGCGCGGGTAGAAAGGTGTCGTCTCGCGCTGCGGAACCTCGCGCACCTTGCCGAACATCTCGCTGCTCGATGCCTGGTAGAAGCGGATCTCCGGGTCCACGTGCCGGATCGCGTCCAGCAGCCGGGTCACGCCCAGCGCCGTCACGTCGCCCGTGAAGACCGGCTGGCCCCACGACGTCTGCACGAAGCTCTGCGCGGCGAGGTTGTAGACCTCGTTCGGCTGGCACTGCGCCAGCGCGGTTTGCAGCGACGTCTGGTCCAGCATGTCGCCGGGGATCAGCGTGATGTCGTCCTGAATGTGCTCGATCCGGCTGAAATTGATCGTGCTCGTGCGGCGGACCAGCCCGTAGACCTCGTAGCCCTTGCCGAGCAGAAATTCGGCCAGGTACGATCCATCCTGGCCGGTGATGCCGGTGATGAGTGCGCGCTTGCTCATGTTCTTACTCCTGCGTTTTAGGTGTGCTGGCGGCGACTTCTTCTGCGAGCCGCCCGCGCCAATCGTTCAGAATGTCCAACAGCGTTTGCTCGAAGGGAATCGACGGTTCCCATCCGGTGCGGCGGTTCAGGGCCGAATAGTCGCCTACGCGGCGCGGTACGTCGGAGGGCCGCATACGGGTGGGGTCCTGCCGTACCTCGATCTCGACTGTGCTGTAGCTCATTAGCGTATCCAGAAGATACTGCATACTGTACGCTTTGCCACTACAGACATTGTAAACTTCGCCCGGCTCGCCGTGCGCCGCCAGCAGTTGGTACGCGCGCACCACGTCGCGCACGTCGGTGAAGTCCCGCTCGGCAGACAGGTTCCCCACGTACATCACCGGCTCGCTCTGGCCCGCTTCGATGGCCGCGATCTGGCTGGCGAAGTCGGAGGCGACGAAGCCGCGTTTTTGTCCCGGCCCGATGTGGTTGAAGGGCCGGGCCCGGATCGTCTGCATCTTGTTCGACAAATAGTATTGCAGGGCGAGCATGTCCTGGGTGACCTTGCTCACGCTGTAGGGATTGTTGGGCCTGAAGGGGGTGTTTTCGTCCAGGGGGAAGCCGTCGCCGCCAAATGCGCCGTAGACCTCCGCCGAGGAGACGACCAGGATGCGCGCGTCGAGCTTGCACGTCTGGATCGCCTGGAACAGATTGATCTGGGCGACGATATTGTTCTCCAACGTTTCCCAGGGGTTGATGAACGAGTACCCGACGTCGGCCATCGCGGCGAGGTGCAGGATCACGTCGGGGCGCACGGCCTCGATGATGACCCGTACCGCGCCCGCGCTGCGCAGGTCGAGTTCGTATTGGGAAATCGGGAGGTGGTCGAGCTTAGGGTGTTTGCCGGACGGCTCGTAGACCGCGGCGTGGAGCGACAGGTCGGGAATGCTCAAGAGGTGATGGACCAGATGGCCGCCTACGAACCCGCCCGCGCCGGTGATGAATACTCGCACGTATGATTTCTCCGTTGTCTCGCATGCCAGGATGCCGCCGGTATTCCCGCCAGAACTGCGGCGATTCATTATAAGCGGGCGGCTCATTCTCAGCAACACCACAGCAGACGGATCGCTGGTAATGGAACCCTAAACGCTCCGCGCAGGCATCTTCCGCTCCACGCACCGCGCCCCCACACGCTCACGCGCACCTTATCGGAATACTCGCTTCCCATCGGGGCGATGCTTGCATCGCCCGCCTTTTCTCCTCCCGCCGCACGCTCCTTATCCCTACGAGCGGCACGACCTGTTCCCTCAAACGGGACTTATCTTAACGATTTTCTCCCCTCTCCAACTTGATTGGAGAGGGGCCGGGGGTGAGGTCGCCTTTGCCTTTAGCTAACCGCGCGGGATAAGCGCCAACTCGATGCTCAGCCCGGTCGGATCCGGCAGAATCAGCAGGTCGTAGAACGCACCTGCCTTCAATGTCACCAGCGGATCGGTATAGATGCGCAGGTCGTTCGCGGCGTTCAGGATGTGCACGCGGTACGTTCCTGGCTGCAGGGTGATCGGATCGGTGGGCAGGCCGTACTGCGCCAGATCGACCAGCGCGGCTTCCGGCGGCAGCGGTGTTTCGGCAGGCGTCGGCGCGGCGCTCGGACTCGTGTCCACGTCGGCGGGACCCTGCGCGCTGAGCTGCAAATCCGGCTGGTTGGGGTTGGCGTGGAACACGCGCAGCCATGCCTGATCCGCGAGCGCGCCGTACGCATTGTCCGACGCAGTCACGACCTGCACTGCGTCGCCCTCGCCGTAGACGAACAGCGTCGCCTCGGTGACGTCGGCGGGCGGCTCGTAGTCGATTTGGAACAGTGTGTCGCCGCTCTGCGTGTCGCGCACGGTCAGCACCGCCGCGCCGCGCGGGATCTCGGCGTAGGCGCTGGCCGTGCCGGGGT
>NZ_DAISHJ010000211.1:0-3408 GCF_036822615.1 Aggregatilinea sp.
CGCTCCAGTTCGCTGACCTTCTGTCCGATTAAACTTGTACATCGGGTCAGCTAACTCTCAATTGCGCAGGAGCCGTTTTAGCTAAATCCACCAAAGAACCCGCCTATCGTTGGCGTTATCATCCACTTTTAACCATCTCTCGTATCACGTTGGGGCGGCTTGCCCCTTTGTTGTATCAACACCAGAAGTTGAGGAAGGATTGAACGCGATGGAGCAAGGCCCCGTTAAAAAAGTAGTCCTGGCCTATAGTGGCGGCCTGGACACCTCTGTCATCGTCACATGGCTGCGGAATGTTTATAACTGCGAAGTCATTTGCTTCACCGCCGACCTCGGCCAGGAAGACGAACTGGACGGCCTGGAAGAGAAGGCGATCAAGACCGGCGCGAGCAAGCTGTACGTCCGCGACCTGCGCGAAGAATTCCTGCGCGATTTCGTGTTCCCCACGCTGCAGGCCGGGGCCGTCTACGAGCGCGTGTACCTGCTCGGCACGTCCTTCGCCCGCCCGCTGATCGCCAAGCACCTCGTGGAGATCGCGGAAGCCGAAGGCGCGGACGCGATCGCGCACGGCTGCACCGGCAAGGGCAACGATCAGGTCCGCTTCGAGCTGACCGCGATGGCGCTCAACCCCAAGCTGAGGGTGATTGCGCCCTGGCGCGAGTGGGACATCCGCAGCCGCGAGGACGCCATCGCCTACGCGCAGGAATTCAACATCCCGATCACCTCGACGCTCAAGAGCATCTACAGCCGCGACCGCAACATCTTCCACATCAGCCACGAGGGTGGTCCGCTGGAAGATCCGTGGAACGAGCCGCCGGAAGACATGTACCAGCTCAGCAACAGCCCGCAGTCCGCGCCGGACGAGACGGAAGAGATCACCCTCAGCTTCGAGAAGGGTATTCCGGTGGCGCTCAACGGCGAGGCGCTCGACCCGGTGACGCTGTTCGAGCGGCTGAACAAGTACGGCGCGAAGCACGGCATTGGCCGCGTGGATATGGTCGAAAACCGTCTGGTCGGCATGAAGAGCCACGGCGTTTACGAGACCCCCGGCGGCACGATCGTGCGCGCCGCGCACCAGGCGCTCGAATCGCTGTGCCTGGACAAAGCCGTCATGCACTACAAGGACTTCGTCGCGGTCAAGTACGCCGAGTTGGTTTACAACGGCCAGTGGTACACCCGCCTGCGTGAAGCGCTCGACGCCTTTATGCAGGAGACGCAGCAGACCGTCACGGGCGACGTGCGCCTGAAGCTGTACAAGGGCAACATCATCCTGGCCGGTCGCCGCAGCCCGTACAGCCTCTACCGCGAGGACTACGCGTCCTTCGGGCACATGGACATCTACGACCAGACCGACGCGGAAGGCTTCATCCACATGCTCGGCCTGCCGATGAAGGTGGACGCGCTGCTGAGCATCGATGGCACGGGCAAGAGCCGCTACCGCCAGCCCGACTACACCCGCTTCAAGCGCGACTAAGCACGGCCAACCTCACCCTCTGTCCCCCTCTCCAACCGGATTGGAGAGGGGGAATATAAATCTATCCACGGCTATGAACAGCAGACACTTATTCTTAAAAATGGGGTTCCTTATCGTTATCGTGCTGGCGTTCACCGGCTGCGTCCCTGCCGGTTTCACCGGTATGGAAAATCTTTCCGCGCGCACCGAGTCACGCGTCGTGCACCAGGATCAGACGCCCCAAATTTGCGCTGCGATAGAAGGCGCCGGATACATCATGCCATACGGCGAGACACTTGGGTGGTATACCTTCGACATCGTTCAAACCTACTGGATTCTTGAGGGGACGGACGGTCCGCTGCTGGAAGTGCCTCGCGGAAACCCGCGTCTCTATATCATGGTTGATTGGAGCGTCCCGGCGGACATGAACACGCTGCCTGATGCGGTCAGTCAAGAGACGGTTGACATGCTGGCCGAGGAAGCCAAAAACATCTGCCGCATCGTTCAGGACGAAGCGCAAAAGAGCGGCATTGGCCCGGTGGACGTTCGCATAAGGTTGTGGGATCTCTGGGTTGGCTTTGAGCTGGAATATGGTGCAGGCCCCTATCTCAACTCAACCAGTGATTGCGACCAACTGGTCGGGGCTTATATCAGCAAATCGGTCGGTTTGAATCCGCAAGGGCGAACCGAAGGGCAATGCCCCTCCCTGTACACACCCTATTGATCCGTGTATTTTGATCGTTGAAGAAGTGTCCCGCGTCTGTTAGTTTTTATCCTGCAAGCGCAGCCTGACAGTTTTTGCGTTCAACAATAAGGAGCACGACCGATGACCCTTTGGGGCGGAGCCTTTTCCCAGCCGACCGATGACGCGGTTCGCCGCCTGAACGACAGCCTGCGCTTCGACTGGCGGCTGTACGACGTGGACATCACCGGCAGCATCGCGTGGGCGCACGCGCTCGCCGGAGCGGGCGTGATCACTGAAGACGAGTATGCGGCGCTGGCCGACGGCCTGGAACGGGTCCGCGCGGAATTCGCGGGCGGGACGTTCGAAGCGGCTCCCGGCGACGAGGACATCCACACCGCCGTCGAGCGCCGCCTGGGTGCGCTGGTCGGGGACGTGGCGGGCAAGCTGCACACGGGCCGCAGCCGCAACGATCAGGTAGCGACGGACGTGCTGCTGTGGCTGATCCGGGCGCAGAAGGACGTGCGGGCTGCAATCCTGCCGCTGGCGACGGCGCTGCTGGGGCAGGCGCAGCAGGGGCGCAACGCGGTGATGCCCGGTTACACGCACTTCCAGCCCGCGCAGCCCATCACCGCCGCGCACTGGTGGCTAAATCACTTCTGGCCGCTCACGCGTGACATCGAGCGGCTGGTGGAGCAGGCAGATCGCTGGCGCGACAAGTGCCCGCTGGGATCGGGCGCGCTGGCCGGAACACCCTACGCCATCAACCGCCAGCGCCTCGCGGAACGGCTCGGCTTCCGCCGCGCGACGGCCAACAGCCTCGATGGGGTCGCGGACCGCGATCACGTCGCGGAATTTCTGTTCGCACTGACGCTGCTGGGCGTGCACCTCAGCCGTCTGGCGGAAGACCTGATCGTCTACGCCAATCCCGCGCTGGGCTTCGTGCGCCTGGACGAGCGTTACAGCACGGGCAGCAGTCTGATGCCGCAGAAGCGCAACCCCGATCCGTTGGAGCTGGCGCGCGGCAAAGCGGGGCGGACGCTCGGCAACCTGACCGGCTTCCTGGCGACGCTCAAGAGCCTGCCGACCGCCTATAACAAGGATCTACAAGAGGATAAGGAACCACTGTTCGACGCCTACGACACGATCATGGCGCTGCTGCCGCCGCTGGTCGGGCTGATCGAGACGATCCAGATCAACCCGGACCGCATGAAAGCCGCGCTGGACGAGGGCATGCTGGCCACGGATCTGGCGGATTACCTCGTGGAGCGGGGCG
>NZ_DAISHJ010000212.1:0-3346 GCF_036822615.1 Aggregatilinea sp.
AGGCCTGAACTTCCGCGGGATTGTCGATGAAGCCCATGGGCGGCACGTGCATGTGGAGGGTGCGCAGACCGTAGCGCGCAATCAGGCGGCGCTTCATCTCGTCATTGCCGCCGATCACCGTCACCGCGAGCAGGACGGGCAGCGCGACGACCGCCACGAGGAAGCGTGTTTTTAACATGGAATGAGTCCGGTCCAGTCAGAGGCCCAGGGCGGAGCGTTACGGTTGGGGGACCAGCCCGTACCGGCGCTCCCGGTGCCCGAAAGATGAAATGGCTTTCAACAGTTCCCCACGGTCGAAATCGGGCCAATAGACCGGCGTGGAGTAGTATTCAGCATAGGACGCCTGCCACAGCAGGAAATTGCTCAGGCGCATTTCGCCTGCCGTGCGCACTACGAGATCGGGATCGGGCTGGCCGGTGGTGTAGAGGTAATAGTCGATCAGCGTCTCGTCGATCTCGTCCACCGGGATGCCGTCGCGCACGATCTGCTGGATGGCCCGCACCAGTTCCTGCCGCCCGCCATAGTTGAACGCGATGTTCAGGATCAACTGGTCGTTGTTGCGGGTCAGATCGACAGCCTTGCGCACCTTACGCTGCAAGACCGGCGACAGCCCGTCGATTTCCCCGATATGGCGGAGCTGTACGCCGTTGGCATGCAGTTGATCCAGCTCGCGGTCGATGACCGTTTCGAGGATGTTCATCAGGCCGCGTACTTCGGCCTCGGGGCGTCCCCAGTTTTCGGTCGAAAACGCGTAGATGGTCAGGATCTTGATCCCGAACTCGCTGCTGGCCCGCAAGATGCGGCGGAGGTTTTCAACGCCCGCCCGGTGACCGGCTACGCGCGGCAGCCCGCGTGCTTTGGCCCAGCGACCGTTCCCATCCATGATGATGGCGACGTGATAGGGGACTCGTTCGGGCAGGTTGGCGACGTCGTCTGTCATTAGGCGTTTGTTACTCCGGTCTACAGGTGATCAGGGAGGACCGGCTGGCGGGTCCGGCGACGGGGCCAGCCGGTGGCGGAGGCCGTGGTTAGACTTCCATGATCTCGGCTTCTTTGCGTTTTCCGGCTGTTTCGACTTCTTCGACGTACTTGTCGGTCAGTTTTTGCACGTTTTCCTGGCCGCGTTTGGCTTCGTCTTCCGAAACCATCTTCTCTTTTTCAAATTCCCGCACGTCTTCGATCGCGGAGCGGCGAATGTTGCGCACCGATACGCGCGCTTCCTCGACGCGGCGCTGGACCAGCTTTTGCAGGTCGTTGCGGCGTTCCTGGGTGAGCGCGGGAATGTTCAGACGGATGATCTGGCCGTCGTTGTTGGGGGTCAGCCCCAGCTCGGACGCCTGAATCGCGCGCTCGATGGCCTTGAGCGTGCTCTTGTCGTAGGGACGAATGGCGATCGTCTGCGGCTCCGGTACGCTGATGCTGGCGAGCTGCATCAACGGCGTGGCGACCCCGTAATAATCGACCTGGAGTTTTTCCACCAATGCCCCCGACGCGCGCCCGGTGCGCATGGCTTTCAGGTCTTCTTCAAGCACCAACACAGTGCTCTTCATTCGATCTTCGGCGTCATTCAAAACATCTTTTATAGACATGTTTGTCTTCGCTCCAAAGTGATCGTGTACAGGGCGGGTGCTGAAACAGAATTGTCGCCAATTCACGTGCCGTTGTCAACCAACCACCCTGCGGCCTGCGTTCGCCGGGGAGCCTGCGGCATTTCCACTCCACCATACACACATCCGGGCGGCGTTCCTCACCGGGCAGCGTTCCGGCGCGAAGTTGATTCCAAATTTGATCTCGAAAAAGAGTCTTTTTAAACTAAACTGCATCTAACCTAACGAATGCGGCAAACGCTTGTGAAGATCGACACAATATAGAGGATGGAGTTCAGACGATGGAATTCGAGATCGTTTTTCCCGGCGGCGCTCAGGTTGACGCGCACATGGGTGGTCTGGTAGTGACAACTGATCAGGATGGGTCGGCCCCGTCGCCGTTCCAACTGTTTTTGGCCTCGATGGGCACTTGCGCGGGCATCTATGTCGTGAGCTTCTGCCAGCAGCGCGGCCTGCCGACCGATAACATTCGCATCGTGCAGCGCGTCAACCACAACCCCATGACACACATGGTCGAAAACGTCGAGCTTGACATCCAGGTCCCGCCCGATTTCCCCGAGCAGTACAAGGCGGCGGTCATCCGTTCGGCGGAGCTGTGCGCGGTCAAGAAGCACCTGGAGAACCCGCCCACGTTCAACGTCCACACGTCGGTGGTGAACCCCACGCTCGAAGCCTGATCCACTGAATCGTTCGGAAGTTGGTAAAATCCACACCCATGGGTGTGGATTTTTTTTGTTGCGGATTTGTGTGAGAAAAGAGCTATTTCGCGCTCAGCGAAAGACCTGTTACACTTAACAAAGACTAAAGGATAAATTCACGCGCCGTAAATGCGCAATTATCACGTGTGGAGGCAGGGCAGCATGGCAAAAAAGCGTTTGCTGATCATCGAAGACGACATCGACGTTCAGGAAATGCTGACCGTCTATTTCGAAAGCCAGGACTATGAAGTGATTCACGCATCGGAAGGGGCCGAAGGCATCGCGCTCAGCCGGTCGAAGTTTCCCAACCTGATCCTGCTCGACGTGATGCTGCCCGATATGGACGGCTTCGACGTATGCCGGGTGCTGCGGACCACGACCCTGACCAAGTATATCCCGATCACCTTCCTGACCCAACGCGACGCCCGCGCCGATAAGGTCGCGGGGCTGGAATTGGGCGCGGACGATTACGTGACCAAGCCGTTCGACATGGAAGAGCTGCGGCTGCGCGTGCAAAGTTCGATCCGGCGCGCCACGCGCGACCACCTGCACGAGCCGCGTACCGGCCTGCCGACCGGTCCGATGATCCGCGCGGAGCTGTCGCGCCTGTCGGGGCAGCCCGGCTGGCACTTCCTGGATGCGGAGATCGAGGGCTTCAAGGCGCTGCGCGAGGCGTACAGCTTCATGGCGACCGACGCGGCGCTGGAACTGGCGGTCCAGATCATCACGGAAGTCGTTGGGCAGATGGGCACACCGGACGATTTCGTCGGCACGCCGGAAGAAGCGCGTTTCGTGCTCTTCACCCATGCCGCCGACGTGGACGAGTTCACGTCCACGCTGCGCACGCGTTTCGCGGAGCGCTCCAAGACGCTCTACAACTTTATGGATGCCGAGCGCGGTTATGTCCTGCTGAATGAAGGTACGCCCGAAGAACGGCGCGAGCCGCTGGTGAGTCTCGAAGTGCGGCCCCTGGCCGGTACGGTGGCCGTTCCGGCTGCGCCCGCTGCCACCGACGACCCCGTGACAGCGCCGGAAACGGTC
>NZ_DAISHJ010000213.1:0-3335 GCF_036822615.1 Aggregatilinea sp.
GGCGGTCACCGGGCTGCGCGGCGGAACCGGCAGCACGACCGTCGCTGTCAACCTCGCCATATGGATGGCGAAACAGGGCCGCCAGACCACGCTGATCGATCTGAGCACCGGCAGCGGGCACGTGCCGCTGCATCTGCATCTCTCGCCGCCCAAACACTGGGGCGGCCTGCTGCACCACACCGAGCCGCCCGCCGAGCGTCTGGTTCAAGGGCTGGTAACCTGGCATCCCGACAGCGGCCTGGGCGTCCTGGCCGCGCCGCCCGTGCCGCCGGTCGAGTCGCTCAGCCTGCCGGTCGTCGATCGGGTGCTGCGCACGCTGAGTTCGGAGAGCGGTCTGTTGGTGCTCGACATCCCCCAGCTCGAACCGGCCAGCGCGTACGCGCTGCGACTGGCGCGGGTCATCGTGCTGGTTCTGTCGGACGATCCGGCCTCGGTGCAAACCGCGATGCAGTCGTTAGCCGCCTTCGATCAGCTTGGCATTCCGCCCAGCCGCATCAAGCTGGCGCTCAATCACGTCCACCGCACGCGGGACATCCCCGCCGAAACGGTGCAAAAAGTGCTCAAGCGCACGTTATCCGTCGAAATCCCCTTCGAGCCGGAGCAGATCAACGCCATCCGGCGCGGTGCGCCCCTGGTCAGCACGGCTCCCGATACCGGTTTCACCCGCGCGATTCAGCAGCTTGCACGGCAGGTAGAAGGATAGGACGGAGATCACGATGACGGCCTTAGACGATTTTTCTCTGGAGCAGGCCGGACACTGGCTGGTGACTTGGGGGTTCGCGGGCGAGGAATTCGAGACGCTGCGGTCCTACGCGCAGGAGATCACGTTTCCGGCGCGCGCCACTATCTTCGCGCAGGGCGACCCGTCGGACGGCATGTACCTCGTGCTGTCGGGCATGGTGCTGATCTTCGCGCGCGGTGAGAACGGCACGGAATACACTACCGCCATCGTCACCGAGGGGCAGTCGTTCGGCGAGCTGGGGCTGCTGGTCGGCAAGCCGCGCCAGGATACCGCCGCCGCGGGTCTGGACGTCCGGCTGCTGAAGATTATCCCCGAAACGCTCGACCGTTTGGAACAGGAACACCCGGATTTGATGATGAAAATGTATAAAGCGCTGGCACAGACGCTGGCCGATCAGTGGCTCCGTGGAGGGCCGTGGGCTGAGAGACAATGGAACCCGATGCACGAGTAAACGATCAAGCGCCTCAGGACGACGAATTGGAAGAAGCACGCCCGGTTTCATCGCAGGTAGACGTGCTCAAGCAGTTGATGCAGGCCCCCCTATCGCTGGAGGACCTCGACATCTCCGCTTCACTGGTACACGACCTGCTGCTGCGCATCGTCTTCAGTGAGGGCGTCGCAAGCCTGCGCCGCCTCGCCGACGTCACCCGCCTGAACCTGAAGCTGATCGACGGCATCATGGAAAAGATGCAGTACGACCAGCTGGTCGAGGTCGCCAGCGCCGGGTCGATGGGGCGCTTCACCTACAGCTATTCGCTGTCCGACGCGGGCACGCTGCGCGCCCGCGACGCCATGGAACGCACGCAGTACATCGGGCCTGCGCCTGTCTCGCTGGCGCGCTACAGCAAGATGATCATGCTGCAAACCTCGCGCAAGCTGCACATCACCCCGCCCGAAGTCATGGGCGCGTTGAAACACCTGCTGCTGCCCGACAACTTCCACCGTCGCATCGGCCCCGCGATCAACGCGGGCACGTCGCTGTTCCTCTACGGCCCGCCCGGCAACGGCAAGACCTCGATCGCCGAATCGATCGCGCACCTGATCTCCGGCGCGAACCCGATCTGGGTTCCGTACGCGATCAGCACGGCGGGCTACATCATCAGCCTGTACGACCCGTCGCTGTTCCGCGAGATCGAGGTCAGCAAAGACCAGCTCAAGTCGCTGCGCACCAGCAGCCTGAACGAAGTAGACCGCCGCTGGGGCCTGTTCGAGCGCCCGGCGGTGATGGTCGGCGGCGAGCTGACGATGGAGGCGCTCGAGCTGCGCTTCGACCCGATCGCCAAATTCTACGAGGGGCCGCTGCAATTGAAAGCCAACGGCGGCATGTTCCTCATCGACGACTTCGGACGCCAGCAGATCCGCCCCGCCGACCTGCTCAACCGCTGGATCGTGCCGCTCGAATCGGGCTACGACTTCCTGCGGCTGCGCACCGGGCAGACGCTGCAAACGCCGTTCCGCCAGCTCATCGTGTTCAGCACGAACCTCGATCCGCTCTCGCTGGTGGACGACGCGTTCCTGCGCCGTATCCAGATGAAAGTGATGGTCGAAAGCCCGGACGAGCGGCTGTTCTTCCAGATCTTCGCCACCATGGCGAAGTCGCTGAACGTGCCGCTGGATAAAGATGGCTTCCTGCACTTCCTGAACCGCTGGTACCGCGAACCGGGCCGCGTGATGCAGGCCGTCCACCCGCGCGACGTGCTGAAGATCCTGGTCGCGCTGTGCGACTACGAAGGCATCCCGCCGCAGTTGACGCCCGCGCTCATCGATGCGGCGTGCGAGAGCTATTTCGTCGATCACTCGTAAGGAGCCGGAGTCCCACGCCCGCCCAATCGACCCTTTCGCCCGATCCGTCCGCGCCGCGCCGTATCCCGTGCTCGGCGTGCGGACGTCTCAACGCGGCATGGCGCACCACCTGCGAACAGTGCGGCACGCGCCTGCCCCGCCTGGAAGACGTCCCGCCGCCGGAAGCGCCGCACGTCGAGCGGCCCGGCTGCGTGACGCTGTGGATTCTGCTGCTGGGCATGTACCTGGGCATCTACGCCGTGGTGCTGGCCCTGAACGCGGCGGTGAACACGCCGCTCTCGACGCGGGACGTCGTGGTGCTGGCTGGCGGAGCCGCCGGGCTGGTCGTCACCGCCGCGATCCTGCGCGGCGTCTGGCGGATGAAACCCTGGTCGCGCAGCCCGGCGATTGCACTGCACACCGTGCTGCTGCTCCTGTTCGGCTACAGCGAGGCGCGCAGCGGCCTGCCCGACAGCACGGAGAGCTTTTTCGAGCGCACCGGGGGCCTGATCTGGCTGGGCGCGCTGGTCGTCGTGATCGTGTGGCTGGCGACGCACCGCGCCGAGTTCCACTACAGGCCGCACGTCGCCCCATACCCCGACGACGAGCGGAGCGGGTAGCCGCACCAACGAGACGACGTAGGGGCGGGTCTGTGACCCGCCCTGTTTGTTTCCCGCCCCGCCCACGTGTTCCCGCGCCCGGGGGCTCACGGTGGGGGTGTATTGCGATACGCCCCTACAAACCCCGTTGGGCGCAGCTTGTCTCCCCTCTCCAACCCAGATTGGAGAGGGGCCGGGGGTGAGGTCGCGGT
>NZ_DAISHJ010000214.1:0-3305 GCF_036822615.1 Aggregatilinea sp.
CGCGCCGTTCGTGCTGATCGCTGCCGCAGCCGGGCTTCACACGCAGATCGCGGGACGGCCCCGGCTGGACTGGTCCGCGATCACGCTGGCGCAGGCCGGGCTGGCGGTGGTGCTGGCCGTGACGCTGAACGTCATCCAGACGGATTACGACCCACCGCCCGATCCGCCCGGCGACGTCGAGGTGACGCGCCCGGCGGGCGTGACGTTTGGCGGGGCGCTGACGCTGGCCGGATGGGATGCGGTGGCGGAAGACGGCGCGATCACGCTGCGGCTGGAGTGGCTGCCCGCGCACCAACTGACCGACGCGTACTGGTTTTCCGCGCTGCTGATCGATCCAGGCGGCGCGCCGCTGGACGAGGCGATGGTCTGGCAGCCGTTCGACACGCACTATCCGACGACGTGCTGGCAGGCGGGAAAACGCATCGGGGAGACGATCACGATCCCCCTGCCGGAAGGCGCGTCCTCCGGCGACTGGTGGATCAGTCTGGCCGTGCTCGACGGCGAATCGGGCAGCTATACGCGGCTGGCAAGTGCCGCCCCGGACGGCGTGACGGACACGCAGGTGGGGCTGGGTCCGGTAGCCGTGCCGTGACGAACGCGCCTGCTGCGTGTTACGATCAGTACACTGCACATAGGAGGCAATCAACTATGGGACTTTTGGACGGCAAAACAGCCCTGGTCTTCGGGGTCGCAAACAACCGCTCGATTGCGTGGGGCATCACCCAGGCGCTGGTGCGCGAAGGCGCAGCGGTCGGGTTGAGCTATGCAACCGAAGCGCTGGAAAAGCGTGTGTTCCCGCTGGCAAAAGAGGCGGGCATCGACTTCGTGGAGAAATGCGACGTCACCTCGGACGAACAGATCGAGGCAACGTTTGGCAAGGTGCGCGATCAGTTCGGCAAGCTGGATATTCTGGTGCACGCGGTCGCGTTCGCGCCGGGTGAAGAACTGGGCGGGCGCTTCCGTGACGTCACGCGGGACGGCTTCAAGCTGGCGCTGGACATCTCCGCCTACAGCCTGATCCCGATGGCGAAGTACGCCGCCGACCTGATGCCCGACGGCGGCAGCATCATGGCGCTGAGCTACTACGCCGCCGCAAAGGTCATGCCGCGTTACAACGTGATGGCGATTGCGAAGGCCGCGCTGGAAAACATCGTGCGCTATCTGGCCGCCGACCTCGGCCCGCAGGGGATCCGCGTCAACACGCTCAGCCCCGGCCCGATCAAGACGCTGGCGGCGGCGGGCGTGCCCGGCTTCCGCACCATGCTCAATTACAGCGAAAAGGTTTCCCCGATGCGCGAACTGGTCACGCAGGAAGACGTCGGCAACGCGGCGGCGTTCCTGGCGAGCGACTGGGCCAAGAACATCACGGGCGAAACGCTGTACATCGACGGGGGCTATAACGTGCTGGGCCTGACCGCGACGGAAGAAGATCTGTAGCGAGCAGCAGCCAGTTTTCAGCGATCAGCTGAAACGAAGGTTCCGCCGTGCGGCGGGTACTCATCCGCAAACGAGCATAACATTTCGTAGGGGCGTATAAACCATACGCCCCTATGCATGTATGCCGTACGGCAAATTTGGAAGCGCGGTATCGCAGGGCAGTTGTTCGTGGCGGGCGAAAGCAAGCCCGCTCCCCACGGATCGGCGGAGAAAAAAAACGGTTCCCCCGCTCAAAAAAAGCAGAACAAGCGCTAGGCCAGTTCGGTCAGGAACTTGGAAACAGGCCGCTCCAGCGGAGCCACCCGCGCACCCACGTAATCGTAGCTGACGCTCATCTTCTTTTCGCCCGGCGCAGAGATGACCGGCTTGTCGGTCACGTCCGCGTCCTGCTTTTCCACCAGCGTCACGCTGATCCCCTGGTTGGGCATCAAATAGAGGGTGCGGTACTCGTCGTGGTACGAGTTGCGGAACAGCTTCATCACGGCGTCGGGATCGATCCGCCGCATTTCTTTGCGCGCGTCCTTCCAGGACATGGCGCTGAGGCGCTGGGCTAACTGATCACGCTCGGTTTCATTCATGGCAAACTCCGGTCAAAGCGGCACGATAGACACAGCGTCCCGGCGTGGGGACGGGTTATTTTTTCAGGGCGCGATCATTTTAACACGCTTTCGGCCCCCGGTCATCGCATTACGCCAGAAGATGTCTGGAAACTGACACGAAAGCGTCAGCAGACTGGCGGCTTGGTCAGGATCGCTGATAGCCTCACCCGGCGGTGTAGGGTACAATTCTGTTACTTAACGCACAGTTCAGTTGGGCACGATGGCCGATACTTTTACCGTCCACCAGATTACCCTTTACATCCGCGATCTGTTCGACCTGGATCTCACGCTTCAAAACGTGTGGGTTGAGGGGGAAATCAGCAACTTCAAACAGGCGGCGTCCGGCCACCTTTATTTCACGCTGAAAGATGCCAACAGCGAGCTGACGTGCGTGATGTGGCGATCGCAGGCCGCGCAGTTGAGCGTCCTGCCGCGCCACGGCGACGCCGTGCTGGCGCATGGGCGCATCGCGGTGTATGAAGCGCGCGGGCAGTACCAACTGTACTGCGACCTGCTGCAGCCCGCCGGAATCGGGGAGCTGAACCGGCAGTTCGAGCTGCTGAAGGCCAAACTCGACGCGGAAGGCCTGTTCGACCCGGCGCGCAAGCGCGCCCTGCCCCGCACCCCGCACCGCATCGGCGTGGTAACCTCGCCCACAACGGCGGCGTTCCAGGACATTCAGAACGTGATCCGCCGCCGCTACCCGCTGGTCGAAATTCTGCTCAGCCCCACACCGGTCCAGGGCCGGGACGCTGCGCCGCAGATCATCGCCGCGCTGGACCGGCTCAACCGCCGCGACGACGTGGACGTGATCCTGCTGGCACGCGGCGGCGGCAGCCTGGAAGATTTGTGGTGCTTCAATGACGAAGCGCTGGCGCGGGCCGTGGCGGCCTCGCGCATTCCGGTCGTAACGGGTGTGGGCCACGAGATCGACTTCACGCTGGTCGATTTCGCCGCCGATCACCGCGCGCCGACACCCTCCGCCGGGGCAGAACTGCTCACGCCGGATGGGGCCGCGCTGCGCCAGGAGATCCGGCTGCGCCGCGACCGGCTGGAAGCAGCTTTAACCAACGCTGTCGATGTACGCCGCAGCCGTCTGGATACCAGCGTGCGCTGGCTCGACCGGCTGTCGCCTGCCATAACCGTCCAGAACGCGCGCCAGCGGATCGACGATCTCACGGCGCGGATGGATGCCGCGTTGGGGCGCGGCCTGGAACGCCGCCGCGACCGGCTCGACGCGCGGACGCGCGCGCTGCACGCGGCCAGTCC
>NZ_DAISHJ010000215.1:0-3080 GCF_036822615.1 Aggregatilinea sp.
GGGCGCCGTCCAGCCGGGCGAGCATGGTCAACATGCGCTCGTGGGCGTCCTGCGCGCTGCGGCGGAAGATCACCGGGCGGGCGAGGCGCTCGTAAGCCAGATCGTACGTGTTCAGGACCAGGGATCGCGCCGCGCGGGTGAGGTCGTTCATGGATGCTCCGATCCGGTAGGGAGTGAGGTCGGGTTGTCGGGATGCGCGATTTGCAGGATACGCCCCGCCGGGCGGAGCAAGCCCCGCCCCTACGAAACGCACATTCTTGAGTAGGGGCCATTCATGAATGGCCCCTACTGCGTGTCTATTGTTGCGACGCGGCGAGGTTCTGGCCGAACCCCTGCGGCACGAGGACGGACTCGCCGTCGTAGACCTGCTGCCCGCGAATCCACACCTCGCGCACGCGGCCCTGCACGCGTTTCCCGGCGAACGGCGACCAGCCGCACGCGGTGAACAGACTGGTGTCCTCGATGACGTAACTGTCATCGAGATCGACCAGGGTGTACGTGCCATCGGGCGGCGTCACGCCGAAGATGCGCTGCGGCTCGGTGGTCAGCATGGCGATCACGCGCTCCAGCTCGACACGCCCCTCGCGGGCGGCGGTGAGCATCAGCGGCAGGGTCGTTTCCAGGCCCGGCACGCCGGAAGGTGGCACGTCGCCCAGCTTTTCGGCGCGGGTGTGCGGCGCGTGGTCGGACTCGATCACGTCCACCAGCCCGGCGCGGATGGCGTCCCACAGCGCGTCTACGTCCGACTGCGTTTTGAGTTCGGGCTTCATCCGCCCGAATGGGCCGAGCGTGCGCACGTCGTCTTCGGTCAAAAACAGGTGGTGCGGCGTCACGCCGATGCTGACCGGCAGCCCTTCCGCCTTCGCCGCGCTCAGGTAGCCGATCTCCTCGGCGGTGCTGATGTGGCAGAAGTGCGTGCGTTTGCCCGTCTCGCGCACCAGCGCCAGGATCTCGGCCACGGTCGGACCCTCCGCGTGCACGGCAATGGGCTTGCGGCCCGGCCAGGCGCGGTAGTGCGGCACGCGCGCGGCCTGTTCCCCGATCAGCAGGGTGCCGGTGGTGGCGTTGTTGTAGATCTTCAGGCCGCACACGTCATCGATCGCGCCCGCGTATTCGGCGCTGTTGTCGTCCTGGCTGGCGCCGAAGTAAATGCCCCAGTCGCAGACGGCCTGCGCGCCGATGCTCGCCAGCTTGCGATCCAGCGCGGGGCGGGTGGTGGTGCTGGGCGGGGTATTGGGCATGTCGAACACCGCCCAATAACCCCCCGCCACCGCCGCCGCCGTCTCGCTGGCGAACGTGCTCTTGTGCGACCAGTCAAGATCGCGCAGGTGCACGTGCGGATCGAGCATGCCCGGCAGACGGATAAGCTGTGTCATGCGATTAGACCCACAGGTCCCCGAGGACCTTCGCCAGCAGCGTCATGCGGACGAACATGCCGTTTTCCATCTGCTGGAAGTAGACGGCGCGCGGGTCGGCGTCGAGCAGGTCGTGGTCGGCGGGCGTACCCATCTCGCCCTTACGGGGCAGCGGGTGCATCAGGATCATGTTGTCGGGAGCCTGGGCCAGAACGGGCGGCGTCATGATGAAGCCGTCCTTGATGGCCTCGTAGTCTTCGCGGTTGGCGAAGCGTTCTTCCTGGACGCGCGTCCAGTACAGGACGTCCGTCTTGCCGAGCACCTCGGAGAGTTCCTCGGTTTCGTAGACGGTCAATCCGGAGGCTTTGCAGTATTCGATCACCTCGGCGGGCATGCGCAGCGTGGGCGGCGACACCAGCGAGATGGTGGTGTTCTGCGCGTGGTAGCGGGCCAGCAGCTTGGCGAGCGAGTGGACCGTACGCCCGTGCTTCAGGTCACCGACCAGGGTGATCATCAGGTTGTCGAAACCCTTTTTGAAGTCGTAGATGGTGAACATGTCCAGCAGAGCCTGGGTGGGGTGCTCGCCCACGCCGTCGCCGCCGCTGATGATGAGCGGTTTGCGCCCGATCTGCTCGGCCAGACGGTCGAGGTAGTAGGCGGCTTCGTAGGACGAGCCGACGTCCGGGTGGCGCAGCACGATCACGTCCGCGTAGCAGCCCGCCGCGCGCACGGTGTCGCCCAGGTTTTCGCCCTTGTAGACCGAGGAGAACTGCACGCCGTTGCTGGCCGCGACGACTTCGCCGCCCAGGTGACGCATGGCCGCCTGGAAGGACATGTCGGTACGGGTGCTCGCTTCGTAGAACAGCGTGACCATCAGCCGCCCCGCGCCCAGTTGGAGCAGGCCGCGGTCGTTTT
Source organism: Aggregatilinea sp. (assembly GCF_036822615.1). Taxonomy (NCBI): domain Bacteria; kingdom Bacillati; phylum Chloroflexota; class Anaerolineae; order Aggregatilineales; family Aggregatilineaceae; genus Aggregatilinea; species Aggregatilinea sp. The sequence continues at coordinate 2,271 of NZ_DAISHJ010000215.1, forward strand.
GCTTCAGGCGCTTGCGGATGGAGGCCGTCGCGTCGAACAGGATCTTCAGGTCGTCGCGGTCGAACTGCTCCACGGAGATGATGTGCTTGCCGGTGAAGTCCCCGGCAATCTTTTCGGGCGTGTAGCGCTGCAGGTAGTCGCTTGAGTGACGGAGGTCGTTGTGGTTAGACACGGTGCTGTTCACGTTGTTCTTCTCCTGGACATAAAAAAGCCACCCTAATAAAGGGTGGCTCGATCAAATCCGAAAATGAGAAATGATTGTGGCTCAGCGGAAGGGTGATGATAGGGTGCTGCTCTCATGCCTGTGTTCGACTCGCTGGCTCAATCCCGTCAGATGCGTTGGACGCTGCCGCGACGTCAGCCCGGCTCAGGTCCGGGATTGTATGATAGCGGGTTCTGCGGATGGGATCAAGAGTGAAAAATTTTTTACGCGAGAAAAGTGGGGAAAAAGCAGGGGCAAGAGCAACCGCGACCTCACCCCCGGCCCCTTTCCAATCGAGTTGGAGAGGGGAAAAAAACGCGTGATTCGTAGGGGCGGAGCTTGCCCCGCCCGTTGTGGGAAAAACCGGATAGCCCTATGAATGATCCTGCTCCCGTTCGAGACGGGCGATCTGGGCGCGGGCACTGTCGTCGTGCGGAAACAGGTCGGCGGCGATGCGGTAGAGCGCGAGGGCGCGGGCCGTGTCGCCGCGCGCTTCGGCATCGTCGGCGGCAGTGGCCAGCAGCTCGATGGCGCGCATGGGCAAACCGCCCCGGCTGAGGTGATCCGCGACGCGGCGCAGCGTGATCTCGTCTTCGGACTGGGCCAGC